>SLSP01000502.1 GCA_007130345.1 Thermoflexales bacterium | reverse complement strand
GGATCACAGGATCATAGTTACGGTTACAGCAGTTACAGTAGTTACACCTCAGTTACACCTGCTCGCTTTTCCCATGACTCTACTGAAAGCACCCTAAAAATCCGATCTTTTAGAAACCTGATACTACAGCTAGATTTTCCGTGTGCGAATTTCATAGAGACAGTAGGTCGCGTGTGGAAAAATCGGATTTTTGGACTTTTTTCAGGGGACTCATTGCACTCTCAATATATCCTCGAAACATAGCCCTCTCTCGAGACTTGCATTTTTGCAAAACCTGGGTAGGCTTTCTCTGAGGGGGCGTACACACCTCACAGTATGCTCCAGGAGCTTTCCTATGACCCAACGGCTCATCGAACAGTACAAGGACTCATCCAACCTTGACGCCCGGATCGCGCTGCACGCGCGATTCAGCACCAACCCGTATCCCTGGTATCAGTGGATGTTCGACCATTACGCCGACTTGCCCGACGCGGCGCGCATCGTGACCGTGGGCTGCGGCCCTGGCACGCTGTGGACGAAGACACGCGACCGCGTGTCGGATGGCTGGCGCGTGCTGCTGACGGATTTTTCGCCGGGGATGGTGGCGCAGGCGCGGGATAGCCTCGCGGTCACGCTGCCCGGCTTCGACTTCGCGGTGGCGAACGCGCAAGCCATCCCCTGCGCCGATGGCGTCTGCGACGCGGTCTTCGCCAACCACATGCTCTACCACGTCCCCGACCGGCCCCGCGCTCTGGCCGAACTCCGCCGCGTGCTCAAGCCCGGCGGCGCGCTCTATGCCACCACCGTGGGCGACCGGCACATGGTTGAGATGTGGCGGCTGATTGCGCCGGTGATTCCCGACATTCTGGAGAAAGTGCGCCACGTCTCGCGGGGCTTCACGTTGGAGAACGGCGGCGCGCAGTTGGCACCCTGCTTCGCCAGCGTGACCCGCGACGATTACGCGGATAGCCTGGCCCTCACCGAGGTCGAACCGCTGATCGCGTATCTCAAATCCTCGTTCACGCTCTCGGCGGATTGGCTGAACAAGCTGGTCGAGGTGGGGTTCGCGCCGTTGCGGCAGCGCGTGGCAGCGGAGATTGCCGAAAAAGGCGCGTTTCACATCACCAAAGCGTCGGGGATGTTCATTGCGCGCACCTTGCCCTAGTACAGCGCGGCGGAAGTCTCTCCCCAGTTAGCCCCGCTCAGAGCGGATCGTCAGATCCGCGACTATACGCTATAACGGGGAACTGACGTTCCCCTTGGAGCACATTCAACTGGGGAGTTATTTATGCCGCGCTGTACTAGCCGATTGCCGCGCTGCGCGCCAGGGTGTAGCGGATAAACGCCGCTGTTTCTGCCACCAGATGTAGCTCCACACCATAGTGCCAGGCCAGCGCGGTTTCGACGAGGGCCGGCCAGGGCGCGGGGAGGTTGTCGCGCGCCCACCGCGCGGCCACCGGCTTGGAGGCGATGTCGCCGTGATGCAGGGCGTGCAGGGCGCGGGCCATCGTGAGGATGGCGAACGCCTGGTAGTCGCTGCGCTCGTGTAACCACACGGGATCGGCGGCGATGGGCGCCCACCACTCGCGGAGGATGCCGCGCACGGCCCGGCGCAGATCGTCCGGCGCGACGGGATCGATCCACTGGCGGATGTCCGGCCCGGTTACGGCCACGCCACCCGCGCGGAGGATGTGCCGCTGGATGATCCAATCGCTGCCGTGCCCGCCCACGCTGAACTCGCCCTCGTTGATGCCGGGATACGGCCCGCCGTCGGGATCGTAGCGCGGCAGATCGGCGCGTGGGATGTAGCTCCCCTCCAATTTGCGCGCCCATTTCCCGCCGACTTCCGCAATCTGGACGTGCATGGCCTCCAGCGCGGTCACGGTTTCGGCATTCAGCGCGCCCTCTGTGATCACCACAAAGTCGATGTCGCTGGTCTCCAGGTTAAAGTCGCCGCTGGAAAGCGAACCGTAGAGGTACAGGCCGACTAGCTGCGTGCCCAGGACGGTTTGCACGCCTTTCAGCAGCGCGTGCAGCACGGCGTTGACTTCAGGATAAGGTGTGGGATGGGTCATAAATTGCTCCTTTTGAATTGCAAGTGACAAATTGCAAACGGGCTTGTGTCTTAAAGTATTCGCCATATTGTGCAAAGCTCCCGCCGGATTGCCAAATCCGGCGGCTAGACGGGGATTTGACAATCCCCTCGGAGCCAAGTGTGATGCATGGCGAAGACTTTGTGACAGTAACAAACGGCATGGTGGATGATACGCGGGTTACGCTGATTATTCGCGGCGGCAGGTTGCTGATGCCGGAGGGCCAGCTTGTCGCGGGGACGCTGGCGATTCGGGATGAGCGCATCGTGGCGGTCGGCGCGGGGGATGCGGCCGGCGATGGCGCGGTCACGCTCGACGCGACGGGGCTGGTGGTGGCGCCCGGCTTCATCGACGCGCAGATCAACGGCGGATTCGGCTACGACTTCACAGAGACGCCGGGCGCGATGTGGCGCGTGGGGGCGCGATTGCCCGCCACAGGTGTGACGGCCTTCTTGCCTACCATTATTACCGCGCCCCCGGAGCGCATCGACGCGGCCCAGGCCGCCTTCTTATCCGGGCCGCCGCCCGATTACCGCGGCGCGATGCCGTTAGGGCTGCACCTGGAAGGCCCGTTTCTGAATCCGCGGAGCTGTGGCGCGCACGCCGGCGCGTATTTGCGAGAACCATCCCGCGACGCGGCCCCCGCGTGGACGCCAGAGCGCGGGGTGCGGCTGGTGACGCTGGCCCCGGAGTTGCCCGGCGCGCTCGCGCTCATCGCGGCGTTGACGCGGCGCGGGGTGGTGGTCGGCGCGGGGCACTCGCGGGCCAGCGTCGCGGAGATGCGGCGGGCTTTTGATGCCGGGCTGCGCTATGGGACGCATCTCTTCAACGCGATGGGGCCACTGCATCACCGCGAACCGGGGATCGCGGGCGCGCTCCTGGCCGAACTGGGCGCGGTGGTGGGGCTGATTGCCGATGGCGTCCACGTCCATCCCCAGATGGTGGCGCTGGCGCGGGAGGTGCTCGGCCCGCGCCTCAACCTCGTCACCGACGCGATGGCCGCGCTAGGGATGCCGCCGGGCGCGTATCGCCTGGGGGCGCGCGCGGCGCGGGTGGCCGAGGGGCAGGCCCGGCTGGCGGATGGGACGCTGGCCGGGAGTGTGCTCACCCTGGACGCGGCGGTGCGCAATTTGTGCGCCTTCACGGGATGCGCGTTGGCCGAGGCGGTGCGCGCCGTCACGCGGACGCCGGCCGCACTCTTTGGGCTGGATCGCGGCACCCTCGCGCCGGGACGCATCGCCGATGTGGTGCTGCTGACCGACACGGGCCACGTCGCGGCGACGGTGGCGCGCGGGCGCGTCGTCTATCGGCGCGGGTTATGACGCCTGCACTTGCTCTCCCACCCGGCGGAAATCGAGATCGACGTAGGGGACGCCGTCCTCGATGCGCTGGCGGCGGCCCCGCATAAACTTGCCCACCCACGAAAGGTGATCCTCCGGATCGTAGAAGGTGTAGACCTGGGCGTAGATGCTGATCTCCAGCAGTTTGAGGAACAGGGGAAGCCGCGCAATCCAAAAGGGCGTGATGGGGCGCGCTTCCTGATACCCGGAGAGGAAGTGGGTCAGCACGCGCTCGGCGAAGGCCGCTTTGTCGGCCTGGGGATAGACCACGAGCATATCGAACAGTGGCATTGCAATATCCATTGCGTACCAACCGTAGACGCAATCGTCAAAATCGAAGACCGTGATGCGGTGCTCGGTCGCATCGACGAAGAAGTTGGCCGCGTGGAAGTCGGCGTGGATCATGCCGTAGCATTCGGTGTCTTTGGGCAACGCCTGGACGCGGGCCAGCACCCCGGCGCGCTGCTCGGCCAGCCGACTCGCGGCTAACGCATCGGGGAGCGGTTCGTTGAAGCAGTTGCCCGCTTCATCCCACGCGGGGCGGCGCAGCGCGGGTTCTGGCGGGGCGTACTCCTGGGCCACCGCGTGCATCTGCCCGGCCAGTTGGCCCATCCGCCGGAAGAGCAGGTCGTTCCACACGTTGAGGGGCATACGCTCGGCGAGGACTCCGGGGGCCTTCTCGCTGGCGGTGATGAGATAGGTCTGCCCGTCTGCCGCGATGGTTTCCACCAGATGCCCGTTCACGGAGGGCGTCGGCGCGGCTACAGGCACGTCGTGATCGGCCAACGCGCGCATCCAGTGGAGGATGGCGCGCATCGCCTGCGGGGAGATGCCGCTGTCGGGGGGCGTAATCCGCAGCACGTAGCTGCCCGCGTCGCGCGCGAATTCGTATACCTGGCTGACGTGCCCACCAGAGAGGGGGCTTAAATCTGCCGCGTCCAGGCCATAGCACCGGGCCGCGCTGGATAACAGGGGCGAGTTCATAGTCGGCTGGCTCATGGCTTAAGCGCGCGGGTATTTCTCGCGCACATCGGCGAGGAACTTATCCGGGACGTAGAATTGAGTATAGCCGCAATTTCCACAGATGTAGATTTGGAACTGTTTCTTGCTGAAAAACCCGCCCACGTTAGGGAGCAGATCGGGGCCATAACCGCCCACCGCGTTCACCGATTTGGTGTAAATCTCCAAGCTGTTACATTCTGGACAACTTTTGCTGAATTTCATCGTTCCTCCTGGTGTGCCGTGCCGATGCGGCGTGTGTGTCGAGTCGGGTTACATTGAGTCGTCAACGAGTATACACCAATGCGCCGAAAACGCGGGTAGATTAACGCGATTTGTCCTACTTCTGCCTTAAATTCTACACTACCCTTTTATCCATCGCCCGGTTAGAATAGATGCAGTTGCTCTGAAAGGGCGACGTCGTCACCAACACAATGTTTCGCCACGGAGAGAATCCAGCGGCTGAGGGTGCTCTCTGTGCCTTTGTGGTTCATTTTACAGGAGGTGCGCAATGGAGTATGCTTTGGCCGCGCAAATTGCCGGTGTCGGTATGGGGATGGTGTTTATGGTGCTGATAGCGGTGGGCGTTGTTGTCAGATTGACCAGCATCCTCATAGAATCATTTGAAGAGAAACAGTCGTAAGGGGGGGCAAATGTTCGGTTTGTATGAAAGTGCTATCGGCAACATCACCCTGGGTAATATCGGGATGCTGTTTATTGGCGCGTTCCTCATCTACCTGGGTATCGCCAAGAAGAAAGAACCGCTGCTGCTGATTCCCATAGGCTTCGGCGCGCTCATCGTCAATATGCCGTTGAGCGGCCTGATGGTCTACGCGGCAGACGGCACGCCCGCGCTCGGCGGGTTGGCAGAGGTGGCCTCCGGTGAGATCGGTATGTTGAATCTGCTGTATCATTACGGCATTTACACGGAGATCATCCCGCTGCTCATTTTTGTCGGCGTGGGCACGATGATGGACTTCAGCCCCACTATCTCCCGCCCTATCTCGTTGGTCTTTGGGGCCGCGTGTCAGATCGGCGTCTTCATCGTGTTCCTCATCGCCTATTATAGCGGCGTCTTCACGATGGCGGAGGCGGCCTGCGTGGGCATCATCGGCGGATCGGATGGCCCACCCACCGTGTATATGACGGTTTCCCTCGCGCCGGAACTGCTGGGGCCGATCACGATGATCGCTTATGCTTATATGGCCCTCGTGCCCATCATCCAGCCTCCGGTGATGCGGTTGCTGACCACGAAAGAGGAGCGGGCGATGGAGATGACCCAGGCCGTGCGCCCGGTCTCCAAACTGGAGATGATCCTCTTCCCCATCAGCGTGCTGCTCGTCTCGGCGTTCCTGGTGCCCAAAAGCACGCCGCTGGTGGGGATGCTGATGTTCGGCAACCTGTTGCGCGTCTGCGGGGTGACAGATCGCCTGGCGACTGCCGGGGCCACGCTCAACGATATGCTGCTGGCGCTGCTCGGCCTGTGCATCGGCACGTTGATGCCGGCGGAGGTGTTCTTCGCGCCGCGCACGCTGCTCATCCTGGCGTTGGCTATCGTCGCCTTTGCGGTGGGGACGGCAGGCGGCGTGCTCACGGCCAAGCTGCTCAACCTGTTCCTCAAGGACAAAATCAACCCGCTCATCGGCGCGGCTGGCGTCTCCGCCGTCCCGATGGCTGCCCGCGTGGTTCATATGGAAGGCCAGAAGGCTAACCCGTCCAATTACCTGCTGATGTACGCGCTAGGGCCGAACATGGCCGGGGCATTGAGCACGTCTCTGGTCGCCGGGCTGTTTTTGGGGATGTTGATGTAGGCGAATTGCAAACGCCGTTGCATTCGTTGGTCAAACGTCAAACGTGAAGCGTCATCGCCGGCTCACGTTTGACGTTTGGCGTTCTATAACCACCCCTCCGCGCGCAGCAAGGCATCCAGATCGTCCAGCAGCGCGTCCACAGCCGCCAGGACATCCACGCCGCCGGGCGCTGCCGCCGCGAGCAAAGCCGCGACCTGGGCCGCCATCTCCGGGGGGCGCAGGGGACAGTGGCGCGTGGCCCAGGTCAGCAGCCGCTTTTCGCCGGGATGGGGCAAGCGGTTGACGGCGAAGAGGATGTCGAAGTAGCTGGCGAGGAGCGCGGCGGCGCGATGGTTGAGGCTCACGCTATCGCCGCGCGCCGCCGCCGAAGCCAGTTGATAGCGGTACGAGGAGTGCGTGTCCCGCAGGATGGGGTGGTTCTTGGCGATGATGGCCGGGACGAGCGGTTCGGGATAGGGCTGGTCGGCCCAGGCGCGCAACTCGGCGAACCAGTCCTGGGGATCGACGAGGGCTTCTGAGGCCAGGACGTTGGCCCAGAAGCAGGTGGAATAGCCCACCGAAGCCTCGTGACGCACCAGCACGCGCTCGATCTGCTCGCGGATCCATTGGGGCGAGCGGTACATCACGTCGAGGTGGATGCCGGAGGCGGCGTCCAGCCATTCGTCGCCCGGTTCCCAGAAGCGGTTGTCGAGTTCCAGGGCGCGGGCGGTATCGCCGAGCAGCGCGGCGCGCTCTGCCGGAGGAATCTCGCGCTCGGCGTAAACGTAGAGATCGATGTCGGAACTGGCATCGACCATGCGCGTGGTCTGCGAGCCGGCCCAGACCACCGCGACGACGCCGGGTAGCGTGCCGAACCGCTCGGCGGTGGCGCGGGCAACGGCGGTGAATTCGGCGGATGTGTATACGTGTGATGGCATAGGAACCTCCAGTGCGTGTGAGGGAGCAATACCTGAGTGTAGGTCAACCGGATAGAAAGACAAGCGGGTATTGTGTCCTAAGTCGGGTGTGATATAATCCAGCACATAGCCTGACATGAGGTATGGCGGTGGTATGAAGCTGGTCATTCAAATCCCGTGCTATAATGAGGAGACGACGTTGCCCTGCACGTTCCGCGATTTGCCGACGGAGATCGCGGGCATCGACGAGATCGAAGTGCAGGTCATCGACGACGGCAGCGTGGACGCGACGGCGGAAGTGGCGCGGTCGCTTGGCGCGGCGCGTGTGGTGGGTCTAGGGCGCAATCAAGGGCTGGCGATGGCGTTCGTCACCGGGCTGGAGACCGCGCTGGCCGCCGGGGCCGACGTGATCGTCAACACGGACGCGGATAACCAATATCGCGGGGCGGACATCGCGCGGCTGGTGCAGCCGATTCTCGACGGGCGGGCCGACATCGTGATAGGGGATCGCGGCGTGATGACGGTGGAGGGGTTTTCGCCGCTCAAGCGCGGGTTGCAGTGGCTTGGCAGCCGGGTGGTGCAGTTCGCTGCCGGGGTTCGTATCCCCGACGCGACGAGTGGCTTCCGCGCGCTGACCCGCGAGGCCGCGCTGCGCACGCTCATCCTCAGCGAGTACTCCTACACGCTCGAATCGCTCATCCAGGCGGGGGCGCGGCGGATGGCGGTGGTGTACGTGCCCATCCAGGTCAACCCGCAGACACGTCCCTCGCGCCTGATGCGCAGCATCCCGCAATATGTTATGTTCTCCGCCGCGACGATTATCCGCGCCTACACGATGTACCGTCCGATGCGCGTCTTCTCTTTCCTGGGCGGCGTGATGATTGCCGGCGGATTGGCGCTCGGCGCGCGGTTCCTGTATTACTACGTCCTGGGGCAAGGGGCCGGCATGGTGCAATCGCTGATCTTGACGGCGGTGCTGCTGATTGTGGGCTTCCAGACGGTGCTGATCGGGCTGGTGGCGGATTTGATCGGGTTTAACCGGAAGATATTGGAGGAGACGTTGTATCGGGTGCGAAGGTTGGAGATAGGAGAATATAGCTCGATACTGGAAAATCAGGGGTGACGGCGAGCTAGATGGGAAGAGTGGTTTTTAAGGCCCTATTGAAATCTCAGGATTGGTATAGATGATGCTGTCCTGGGAGACCATACGCTTGCTCTTGGTGCTGGCCGCAATGCTGCTGTTGCCTGGATGGGCGATGTTAGCCTTGAGTGACCTCTGGCGACGTTGGGGCGGTTTGCAACGCTGGATCGTAGCCGTTGGGTTGAGTATCGCGGTTTATCCGGTGCTATTCTACAGCTTGCGCTTCGTCGCGCCCTGGTTCACGCTCGGCCCGTACAAGATGAGCGCGGGATTGCTACTCTGCTTCGGTGTGATCGTCTGGCGGATGCGCGACACCTGGCGAGAGCAGTTCGCCTGGGATTATCTCGAATGGGCGGCGTTGGCGATCTTCGGGATGACGTTGTTCACACGCTTCTGGATTATCCGCGACCAGCCCTATCCGGCCTGGACGGATTCGCTACATCACACGCTGTTGACGCAGTTGACGGCAGTGCAGGGACAGTTGCCCATCTCGTTGGAGCCGTACTTTCCCATTCCCCTGGATCAGTATCACCTCGGACTCTACGCGCTTACGGCGACCACGCAATGGTTGGCGCAAGTACCGGCGCATACGGCGCTACTCTGGACGGCGCAAGCGCTCAACGGACTGTGTGGCCTGGGCGTCTATCTGGTGCTGGATCGCCGCGTGGGGCGCGTGGGCGCGCTGGTCGGTGCAGCGACGGTGGGATTGTGGTCGCATCAGCCGGCGTGGTATGTGAATTGGGGGCGGTTTACGCAGGTCGCCGCGCAGACGTTGGTGCTGATCGCCTGGGATGTGTTATGGGATGCCACAAGCGACTGGCGCAGAGATTCCAGTAGCTATTGGGCCATTGGCAGCGCGGCGGTACTGTCTGCCGGGATATTCCTGTTGCATTTTCGTGTGGCGGTG
>SLSP01000182.1 GCA_007130345.1 Thermoflexales bacterium | reverse complement strand
TGCTCCAAGGGGAACGTCAGTTCCCCGGTTCGCCGCGTAGTCGCGGATCTGACGATCCGCTCTGAGCGGGGCTAACTGGGGAGGGACTTCCGCCGCGCTGTACTAGATTGATCCGCCTTGAGCCACGTCGCTACCGCGCGGGCGATTTTGCGGTCGGTGACGGCCATCGGCAGCGCGCTGATCTCGGCGAGGGTGGCCCAGCGGAAGGCGGCGCATTCCACGCACCGGGGCGTCCCCGCTTCCAGGCGGCACGCGAAGGCGTAGAGCGTGATGCGGAAGTGGGTGTAGGCGTGGCGCACCTGTGTCAGTTGCTCGCCGACGCGCACCTCGATAGCCAGTTCCTCTTGCAACTCCCGCCGCAAGGCTTGGGGCAGGGTCTCGCCCGGCTCGCACTTGCCGCCGGGGAATTCCCACAGCCCGCCGAGCATATCCTCCGGGCGACGCTGCGCCACCAGAATCCGCCCATCCTCCCGCAACGTGACCGCCGCCGCCACGTCGAAGTGGGGGAGTTCGCGGCGGGGACGCGGCGCGGGGAAGGCGTCAACGGCGGCGCGCTGACGCGCCCGGCAGAGGTCGCGCCAGGGACACTCTTCGCACAGTGGGGCGCGCGGCCGGCACAGCGTCGCGCCCAATTCCATCAGCGCTTCGTTGAAGGGGCCGGGGGCGTCCTCCGGGAGCCACACTCGCGCTGCCGCTTCCAGTTGGGCCGGCGTGGGCGACGCTATCGCCAGAATCCGCGCCAGCACCCGCCGCGCGTTGCCATCAATGGCGGGCGCGGGGATCCCAAAGGCGAGGCTGGCGATGGCCCCGGCGGTGTACGCTCCGATGCCCGGCAATGCGCGCAGCGCAGCCACGTCGCGGGGGAGCACGCCGCCGTGAGCGGCCATCACCTCGCGGGCCGCCGCGTGGAGCGCGCGCGCCCGGCGGTAGTAGCCCAATCCCTCCCACACCTTGAGCACGGCTTCTTGCGAGGCCGAGGCCAGCGCATCCACCGTTGGGAACGCGGCCAGGAAGCGCGGATAGTAGGCGCGCACCGTCTCCACCTGCGTCTGCTGGAGCATCACCTCCGCCACCCAGACGCGGTAGGGCGTCCGGGCGTGGCGCCAGGGGAGGTCGCGCGCGGACGCCGCGAACCACGCCAGCAAGCGCTGCCGGGCCGCGTCGCGGTGGCGCGTGAGATAGTCCAGGTGTTCTCGATCCAGTTGGGTCATCGCTCAGAGCATACCACGCGGGTAGGGGGAAGTCAAACGTGAGACGTGAAGCGTTAAACGTCAAATCTCAAACGTCAAACGTCATGCGTCAAGATTGTGTCACAGAGTCTTCGCCACCGCGCTACGCCGATGGTTGAAACCATCGGCTGCCATCCGAAGGGCGTTAAACCGCCCTGGGGATGCCCTTTTGAACAGCTTTTTAACCCGTTTTAACGGGTTTTGGATAGCAGCCGTCGAATTCATTCGGCGGCGGTTGGCGCGGCGAATACTTTATGACACTAACAGATCTGCGACTATACGCCGTAACGGGGAACTGACGTTCCCCTTGGAGCATATTCAACGGGGGAGGTATTTGAGCCGCGCTGGTTTAGTCGCCCCCGGGGACGGGGGCTTGGAGCGTGTTCATAAAACTGATGGGTTACATCCAGAACCGTCATAGCCCCTTGACGTTTCACGTTTGACGTTTGACGCATGACGTTTTACGTTTAGGAGCGTAAGGTTTTGGTTAAATTTACGTCATACATAGTAGGAGAACGTTAAGATGACGACAGACTATGCCTTGCTTGAACGCGCGCGATCTTATGACGAGCAGGCTATCGCAGAATTGTATGACCGGTATGCGCCCAAGATTTACGCATATCTGTATCGCAGAGTCAGCAATGTTCAGTTGGCGGAGGATTTGACGGCGGATGTTTTCGTGCGAGTCTTGCAAGCTATCCAATCTGAACAGTTTTGGCACACCTCCTTTAATGCCTGGCTCTACCGGATCGCGCACAACTTGGTGGTGGATTACTATCGGAGACGACCGGAGGCCACCCATTTACCGTTGGATGAACAACTGGTGGCGGACTCGCAGACGGTGGATTCCGAGTTAGCGGAAAAGTTCTCCTTCCAGCGTCTGCGATCCGCTATCGGGCGGTTGACAGCCGGGCAGCAAGAGGTCTTGGCCCTGCGGTTTGGAGAGCGGTTAAGCACCAGGGAGACCGCCGAGGTGATGGGAAAGACGGTGGGCGCGGTCGAGGGGTTACAGCATCGAGCATTGGTAGCCCTTCGCAAAGCAGCGGAGGACGATGAATTATGAAGGACAATCAGCAGATGAAGGACGCGATCACGACCAAATCGCTGGCTATCCTGGCCGCCTGCGATTATGATGTGGAAGCAACGTTGCGCCACTATCCAGAACAGGCGGCAGCCCTGCGCCCCACGTTGGAGATGGCCGCGCTGACCGCCACCTATTACGCCGAAGTCCCGGATCCGCCGGGTGGATTGGCGGCGGGACGCGCGTGGGTTCTGGAGACGGCGGCGCGACAGCGGGCGATGGGGCGCGGCGAACGCCGGGAATCGCCCCCCCGACGCTTGTGGCCGTTCCCCGCGTTGCGCTTGAATTGGGCCGGGAAGCTGGTGGGCGCGGTGATGGCGCTCCTGTTGATACTGGTGCCCGTAGGCGGGCAGGTGGCCCGCGCATCGGCGCGCAGCGTGCCGGGGCACATGCTCTATCCCCTCAAGCGCGCGGCGGAGAATCTCTATTACGCCAACGTCCAGAAGCCCGAAGCGCGGGTGACGCTGGCCCTCTCCTTTTCTGCTGAACGGGTGGCGGAGATCGAGCGTCTGATGCTGGAAGAGCGCGCTATTCCGGCCGGCACCGCCGGCGAAATCCACGAGTTGACGCACGCGGTGCTGCAATCCGCGGCGTGGGTCTCGGAGGCCGCGCTCCTCAGTTTGCTTGAGTATGTTGTGTGGGAGGCGCAGGTCAACGTGCAAGCCTTAGAAGCGCTCAAGGAGACCGCGTCCCGACAGGATTATGATCGCCTGCGCCAGGTGCAGCAAGTGTATCTCTACCAGTATTTGATGGCGCGGGTGGCTCTGGATCACCCGGATAAGTTCCGCGAGGCGTATCAGACCGGGCGCCCGGAGCTGATGGCTATCCCGATGAATGACCCTTTGCAGCGGCGATCCGGCAGCGATGTCTGGAACGAATGGCTGGAACAGGAAGGGGTCAGTATTTTAGAAGACACATTTGGAGATTAGGTTGGGTTTCAATAACGTTGATTACCCATTTTAGGAGGTTGATTATGAACAAGACAAGAGAACGCGGACAAGCGATAGTTATCTTATTGTTTGCCCTGGTGGCCGTCACGGCGATGGCCGGGCTGGCTATTGATGGCGGCCGGCTGTATGCCCTCCGCCGCCAGGCGCAGAACGCGGCGGACGCCGCCGCCCTTGCCGGTACCCGGCAATTGGCAGAGTATATTACGCAGTGTGAGACCGGGAGTAACAGCGATGTGAGTCGGGCGATTATCGACGCGGCCCGCTTCAACGGGATCGACAACGCATCCCCGGATGCGCAGGTGGAAGCGTGGTACGTTGATCGCAACGAGAATGTGCTCCTCGCCGCTATGCCGTCCTCGCCATCCGGCAGCGCGCCGCGACTCGCCAATGTCATCAACGAACCGCCCGATGGGGCTACTGGCGTCCGGGTCCGGGCTACGGTGACGGAGACCACGACGCTGCTCAGAATTATCGGGCAGGAGCATTTTGCCGCCAGCGCGGAAGCGACCGCGATGACCGGCCCGGTGCAGATTACGGAGTTCAGCGGCGGCGGGTTGTTGCCTATTGGACTGCCCGCGCAACGGGTGGATACTATCATCGGCTCCGGTGAGCGCGAGTTCACGCTGTACACTGCCGGAGGCGGCATCTGCGGACGCGACGATATGGACTGCCCCAGCGACCCTCCTGCTGAGTCGCAACGCGGCTGGCTGAACTTCGGCTATATCTACCACAACACCTGGTTTTCTAGTCCACAGCGGCGCGCGGATGGCATCAACGCCAACGGGAGCACTGCCAGCCCGCTCAACCGCGTCGTCAAGACCAACTTCAGCACCAACGATCTGGAAGACTGGGTGCGAAACGGTTTCGATGCCCCCATCTACTTCGGCACGCGCGGCGATGCCTCGCGCCCCGATGACCTCTCCGATCCATTGCGCTACCCTCGGGATGGCGACTTCATCCTGGGCGATGGCGGGGTTATGGACGGTGTGCGGCGCGCGACCTGCGAACTTTACATGGATCAGACGGTTTATCTTCCCATCTTCGACTACATCATCGAGCGTGACCAGATGCGCAGCTTCTTCTCCGGGCACGAACCGAGCAATCCGTTACAGTTCCAGAACGCTTTCCACTATCACATCATCGGCGTCGTGGCGGCGCGTATCGATGGTTGCGCGGGTAGCGGTGCTAACGCCAGGATCAACGCCACCTTCATCTCCGCGCTCATCGGCGAGGGCGTCATCGATCCGGATATGGGCTATCAAAGCGGTGTGGTGCGGGATGGCGCGTGCCCGCTGGAGGTCTATAGCGTTTCTCTCTGGCGATAATGCCGCGCGTGGTGCTTAGGGCGTGAAACGTGAAACGTGAAACGTGAAACGTCAAACGTCAAACGTCACGCAGTTTTGTGGTGTTTGACGTTTGACGCCCGTTAGCACACAGCAAGATGGTTAAGCAGTTTTCTTTCGAGAATGAACCGTGCTGAAATGGGGATATAGGACTAATTTCCTCTGGACATTAAGGTATGAATTAGGGTATAATAAGAATAACGTTATTGATGTAAGGCAACTGTCGTGAAAATCAGGAGGTCGATCATGAAAGAACACAGAAAAAGTAAGGGTCAGGGGTTAGTCGAATTTGCCCTAATTCTCCCGGTACTCTTGTTGATCATTGTTGGAACACTGGAGTTTGGGCGGATCTTCCTCCTCTATGTCAATCTATCCAATGCCACCCGCGAGGCGGCGCGTTTCGGCGTGACCAATCCCACAGACCTTGACGGGATCATCGCCCGTGTCCATGACACGCTGGTGATGATCGACCCGGCCAACGTGGACATCGCTATCTGGTACGATACCGGGCCGAACACGGCCACGTATACCAACCCGGACTTGGTGCGCCAGGGACACCGGATTATCGTGCGTGTGGATCACGTTTATGGGGCGATCACGGGGATTATGGACCCCTTTATAGGGGGGGACGCGGCTATCAACGTGGAGGGGGCGCGTACCATTCAGAGAGTCGCCGGAGCAACAGGGGAGATTCCCCCGCCGCCGCCACCACCACCGGATCCTGGCGATCCCGGTGATCCTGGCGATCCCGGTGATCCTGGCGACCCCGGAGACCCTGGCGACCCCGGTGATCCTGGCGACCCCGGTGATCCTGGCGACCCCGGCGATCCCGACGTGACGCCCTCAATTACGCCCACGCCTTCAATTACGCCTACACCCTCAAATACCCCCACATCCACACCCTTGCCGCCCGTCATCATCTCGCGGCCCCTTGAGGCCGGTGACAATGTGGTCGGCGGGTCGGCGGCCGGTGGGCAAGTCGTGGAGATCTTCTCCTCCATCCACGGTGTGATAGGACAGACCACAGTTAGCGGCGAGAATAGCTTCAGCTTTACCGGGCTGCCGAGCTTAGCCGCCGGTGAGACCATCATGGTGCGCGGTATTCAAGGTTATTACAGCCAGGATTTGGTCGTCGTGCAGGGGGCATCCGATGCGACCCCCACGTTGACCCCCACCCCCACAGGGGCCTTCATCGTGCTGGACCCGCTATGCTTCAACAGCGGGAGTGGGACGGTCTCCATTCAGGGTGTTAATTGGCCCAACACTGGCAACCGCATCCACATTTATTTGAACGGTGTGGATCAAGGTCATATCAGCCGGGCCGATTCCTTCACAACTTCGATTGATTTCTCAGGGTTGAGCGATGGAACCCACACGGTAGAGGCGAAAGTCTACCAGGGCGGCAATCATCGTGGCCCGGATGCAGAAGCTCAATTCACGATCCCCTGCGCCATCACGCCTACCCCGACGCCCACGCCGTCCACCCTGCCCGACCTGGTGGTCACTTCCGTAGAGCTGATGGACGATCCGCCCATCGGCACGTATGACGCCCTGAGATTCGATGTCACCGTAGCCAATGAAGGTCTCGGCAACGCGACGACGCTTTTCTGGATCAACCTCCACGCCAATCCATCCTTGGATGGTTCCACGCCGATCACGCTTCAATACAGTTCGGACTATGTGGCCCTGCCCGCGCTGGCCGCCGGTGCCAGCATTAACTTCACGATGTTTTTGCCGGAAGGCTTCGCCGAGACCGGCGATCATGTGGTGGTGGCCTACATCGACCCGTGGAACCAAGTTAGGGAGAGCGACGAAGACAACAACCTCAGCTCGCAAACCATCGTCCATGTGAGCCTTGAGAATCCTGAACCGACCGTCACCCCGACACCTGATGTGCCACCGGGAGACCCAGGGGGGATTTCTGGTAGGGTCTATCTGACAGGGTTGCCGCAGCGAGATGTGCCAGTGTATGTATACGATAGTATGGGGCGGTTACGTGGTTCGGCTATGACTCGAGCGGATGGGAGCTACACAGTCAGCGACTTACCTGCCGGAACCTACCGCGTCTACGCGCTGATGCGCCAGGGCGATACTCTGTACGATGACGAGGCCTTCCCGGTCGAGGTTCTGGAAGCCACGACCACTACCGGTGTGAATCTTAACCTGGCTGCGCAATCCGCTGGGCCGACGCCCACACCGACTGTGACTCCCACGCCCACTATAACACCGACGCCAACGGATACACCGACGCCGACGCATACACCTACCCATACTCCCGAAATTTCACCGACGCCGACGGATACACCGGTAGCTACTCCCACGGATACACCGACGGCCACCCCAACTCATACACCGACCAACACACCGATTCCGCCAACACCAACCAACACGCCAGTGCCAACCGGGCCCTACATTGTTGTGGAGCCGGCTTGCACTGACAGTGGTACGAGTACTTCAGCAACCGTGTATTTCTATAACTGGCCGGCAGCGCAGGATAACGCAAATCAGATCCGCATCTCTCTAAATGAGACCACGCAATTACTTATGTTCGCCTATCAAACAGGGGATTTCAGCCGGAACGTAACGATTCCAGGTGTGGGGGTGGGTACCCACGCGATTTACGCAGAGGGATGGCGCACTACCGGCGCTCCGAATCAAAGAGGTCCTCGCCCACCCAAAGTATCGACGCCATTTGTACGGCCCTGTCCATAAGACTATGCCCATAAGAGATAACGCTATGCGAAATTCACATTACCGCCAACCCTCAGAGAGCACAAAGGTGGCCCTCTATGTTCGGGTGCCAATTATTCTGCTCGTTGCATGGGTGCTGCTTAGTATCGTGGGGTTGGTTTTGGCCGAAGGTATGCCGTGGCATCAGGCAGAGGCTGCCGTCCAGTTGGGCAAGTTCCCAGAATCGCCGGGGGATGTGCCGCGTCCGGCACATTCCCTGGCAATCAACGCACAGCAGTTACCCGCAATGCTATGGCCGGCCCCCGTAATGGACGAAGGGCAAGTTCTGATGCTGGGTACGGAAGATTCTGCTGGAAACTGGAGTATGCAACCGCTACTGACCAGCACACAGAATGTGTGGGCACCGGAGTTGGTTTACGTTGATGGCAACCTCGTTGCCGCGTGGCTAGAGGGAATCCAGGAGAGCTGGAAAGGGGATCTGATCCAGATGGATGTAGCTTCTGGGCTTACTATAACCGTCAAGAACGATGTCCGTGGGTTTACGATGCCAGAAATAGCGGTATCACCGACTGGCCTGCATATGGTTTTCACTTCTCCTGCTCTTGAAGAAGAAACCATAGACAAGGCCCATCTTTACTACGCGCACCGACCGGCTGGCGATGAAGAGCTATCCTGGACGTATAGGTTACTTGTGGGACGCGATCAGGTAATCACAGGAGCAGACAGCATTTGGTGGCCGAGAATCGCTTTGAGCGCAGATGGCACTGAAGTCCATCTTGTCTGGCGACAAGAAGTGGCTGAAGGAGATGAGCTTGATCAAGTCTGGTACATGCCCGGTAACTGGGATATGGAGCAGGAGGAGATCTCGTGGGGTAATTACATGAGAATCACTGCGGGAGGACACCAAAGGATGGTCGAGCCATCTGTGGCCGTAGACCCGTCCGATGATAGCCTATATATCACCTGGGTGCATTGGACTATAGGTCCGCCTGAGGAGCAAGACGTCTACCTCTGTCGTTGGAATGGAGAAGATTGTGAGGTGCTGACCAGGCTTAATGAGCACAACATCGAAGTGTCGCGCGGTGCTCCCGTGTGGGCGCATCCATCCGTGGCCGCGCGTGATGGGATGGTATGTGTCAGTTGGCACGCGCGGGATCAAGTCTATCAGCTAGAGGAAATAATCGCACGATGTTCCAGCGACCGAGGCGAAACCTGGCAACATCCTATCAATATATCCGCTGCGGACGAGCACTATGCCGTATATGCCGATATATATCTGGATGGATTTAAGCAACTACATGTGGCATGGCTAGAACTTTACTTGGATGAGATACGGCCTGCCCCGGACCATATCTACTATCGCCGAGGCACCTCTACTGTGAATATCGTCTATCTGCCCCTGATCACCAGAGGTTATAGATGAACAACGAAAGCAGCCTGGGTCTCAAAATCGCGCTAGGAGTGATGTTGCTGGCGGCTCTGCTGCTCGCTACGGTGGTGGTGCTGGCGCTGCTTCGGAACACGGGCACGAGCGAGACCGGCCCTTCCACGCAAGATACTATTACCTGGCAGGGCGGCATATCTACCTTGCCGCTGGCTGACGCCGCAGAACGGGCTAACGCGCGGGTCGCGGCGTGGGCTGATGACGCGGTTTTGGTACGTATCAGCGGTTCCTGGCGCCCCGGGCCGGGATGGCCCAACGTGGAGCAACCGCCCCTGGCGTGGTCCTTCGCCTACTACTCGGCCACCGAGCAGAAACTGGTCTCCGTCAGCGTCAGCGAAGAGGAAGTGTTTTGGGGATCACCGCGCCTGGTCTCCGCGCCCATCCCCGCGCTGCGCCGGTTTCCGCCACCGTATGGGCCGGACACAGCCTGGCTGGTCT
>SLSP01000071.1 GCA_007130345.1 Thermoflexales bacterium | reverse complement strand
TGGCCCTACGACCCCGCCGAACCGCTCCGCGACGCCGTGCAGTCCTTCCCGATCCTGGTCAAACCCGGCGGCGTGATGGGCTTCCCCGCCGACGCCGGCGAGGGCCGCATCGCGCGGCGCACGGTGGTGGCGCAGGATACCGCTGGCCGCCTGCTGCTGCTCGTCGCGCCGAGGGGCTTCTTCACCCTGCACACCCTCGCCGTCTGGCTCACCGAGTCCGATTTGGACATCGACATCGCCCTCAACCTCGATGGCGGGCAGTCTTCGGGACTCTGGCTGCCCGGCGCGTCGCCCCCGGTGCAGATCGACTCGCGGCTCGCCGTGCCGTCGGTCATCACCGTGCAACCGTAATCTCTACCAGCGGCAGGGCGTCCTCCACCGCCGGCGCGGGTATCGGCAGCCGCGCGCCGGAAGCCGCGTCGTACATCCCCACAAGCAGCGTGTACCGCCCCGGCGCGAGGTCGTCCGGCAGCAGCACCCCATAGCGGTCGATCACGCGCTCGCCCTCGGCCCACAGGTGCGTGGGATAGAAGCCGCCCTGCGGCTCGGCGTCCGTCTGCGCGACCAAGCCCTCCGCATCGCCCATCAGATGGACGAAGACGGTATAGCGTCCGGCGGGCGCGCTTGCCACGTCCCAGAACAGCGTCAGCGGGATAACGTCGCCGGGCGCGAACCGCTCGGCGGGCAGGGCGTACCCCGCCAACGTGATAGCATCCCCTAGCCGCGCGGCCCCCGGGGACGTGGGCGCGTCGGGCAGTGGCCCGGCCCCGTAACGCGCCAGCCGCACGTCATCCACCCACCGCTCGCCCGCCTTGTAGGCCCGTCGCGCCAGCGCCACCTCGATGTGGCGCTCCGGGTCGGACTCGCCATCCCCCCAGAAGAGGACAAAGAGGCGCGTGTGCCGCGTCACGATGTCCGCCACCCAGCCCTCGGCATCCGCAGCGGTCGGGCGATAGGGCGCGGGGTAGACGGGCAGGTCGCCGCGATAGTAGTAGGTGAAGACCTCCCACTGATTCGGCGCGATCAACAGGATGGCGTCGCCGGGCCGCCCCTCCGCCGCGATGGACGCGGCCATCCCCCGGTAATCGTCGCGGGCGTAGGCCGGGTCATAGTAGAGATGGCGCAATCCCATGAGGTGAAGGGCGAGCAAGGCAACCCACAGCGGCATAGCGAATAGGGCATAGCGACGCCGGGATGGCGCGAGGGGCAGCGCGAGAAGGACGGCCAGAGGCGCGAGGGAGGCCATCAGGAATTTGAGGTAGGCGGGGCGGTAGATGCCGAGCAGCAGCAACAGCGCGGGCGGGGTCAACGCGGCCCCAGCGACCAACCACGCGCCCCGACGCGAGCGCGCCGGCACCAGCAACGCCACGCCGAGCAAGATCAACAGCAGCGGCGCGACGTACTGGCCGCGAGAGGCGGGCAGAGTCAGGCCCACCGCCAGCGTCCGCGTCAATTCCCCGAAGGCGCGCGCCGCGTCCAAATCGGGCGGGCGCCATCCGCTGGCCCGCAGCGCGATGGGCGACCACGGCAAGAAGGCCAACCCGCCGAGCGCGTGCGCCAGCGCCCAGAGGAACGCGGCGCGCCAGCGCCACGGGCGGCGCGTTATCCACGCGACGCCATACGCCAGGTTGATGCCCACCACGACGAAGAGGTAGGCGTATTGCGTGTACAGGCCCAACGCCACGCACGCGGCGAGAGCGGCAACGCGCCACCCCACGCGATTCGGCACAGGGCACATAGCGCGGGGCAAAATGAAACCCTCTGCGTCTTTGCGTCTTGGCGTCTTTGCGTTAAATTCTCGTCCCTGAGCCGGGTGAGCTTCCAATGCCAGCGCCACGAGCACCGTCGCGGCAGAGAGCGCGCCGAGCAGGGCGTACATCCGCGCTTCCTGGCTGTAGTAGACGGCCAGCGGATGCGCCGCCACGAAGAGCGCGGACGCCAGCGCCACGCGCCAGCCCCCCACGCGCTTCCCGATGGCGGCGGTCAGGGCCACCATCAGCACGCCGCAGAGCGCGGAGAAGCCGCGCAGCGCGAACTCCGTCTCGCCGGTACACGCGCGCCAGGCGTGCAGGAGCAGGTAATACCCCGGCGGATGGATGTCCCCGGCAGCCCCCTCGATAATGAGGCGCACCGGTCGCTCTACCAGGCGGGCGGTGTTGCCCTCATCGTTCCAGAAGGATTGCGCGTCCAGCCGATAGAAGCGCAGACCGGCGGCCAGCAGCAGCACCGCGAGGAGCGCGATCCGCCATCCCAGGGCGGCACGCCGCGAGGGGAGAGCGGCCATCGTCAACGGGCGGGGGCGGGCGCTTCGGGCAACAGATAATCCCGCAGCTTGTCCTCGGAGATCGCGCCCCGCCGCACAACTGCCGGGGGGACGCTGATGCAATCCACGACCGTTGAGGCCACGCCGAAAAGCACCGGCCCGCCATCGAGGATCAGCGCCACGTCGTCGCCGAACAGCGCGGCGGCCTCTTGCGCGGTGATAGCGGGCGGATGCCCGGCGCGGATGGCCCCGCTGACGAAGAGATAGCCGCCTACGGCATCGAGCAGCGGCAGCAGCGGCGCGTAACCGGGGACGCGCAAGGCGACCGGCGCGGCGCGCAGTTCGAGGGGCAGATCGGGGCCGGGGGGCAGGAGCAGCGTCAGCGGCCCCGGCCAGAAGCGGCGGGCCAACTGTTGCGCCACGAGGTTCACCCGCGCCAGTTCGCCCATCAGCGCGGCCCGCGCCAGCAAAAGGGGCGTCGCCGGTTCCGGGGCGCGCTCGCGCACTTCGTAGAGGCGGCGGATGGCGGCCTGATTCTCCAGCAACGCCGCGATGCCGTAGATGGTCTCGGTGGGGATGACGATGACGCCCCCGGCGCGCACCGTCTCGGCGGCGCGCACCATCGCCTGGGGATTGCGGATGGAGAGGATGGGCGGCGTCATGGCGAAGCTGCGCGCTCTAACACGAAGCGCGCCAGCGCGACCGCCGCGCCATCATCGCGCCAGGAGGGCGCGACCCAATCGGCAGCCCGGCGGAGTTCTGGCACGGCATCGCCCATCGCCACGCCCACGCCGGCCCAACGCACCATCGCCAGATCGTTCTCCTGATCGCCCACAGCCATCACGGCGGATTGGGCGATCTCCAGATGGGCGGACAGCCAGGCCAGGGCGCGGCCCTTGCTGACGTCGGCGGGGATGACTTCGACGAAGCGCGCGTGGGAGCGCACGACTTCGGCGCGGTCGCCCAGGCGGGCGCGCAGGCGCGCGCCCATCGCGGGGATGGCGTCAGGCTCGGCGGCGAAGAGCACCTTGTCGGCGGCGCGGCTCGCCAACGCCTCGCGCCAGGGCACGCCCACGGCGAACGTCTCGCCGAGCAGCGCGCGGTAGAAGTCCTCGGCATAGCGGACTTCATCGAGGAAGACCTCGCCATCGGCGTAGAGGATGGTGTGCCAGCCCTCGGACGCGCTCAAGGCCAGCACCTCCAGGGTCACGGCTTCGGGCAGGGGGACGCGATAGAGGGGCGCGGCATCCCCAGGGGCCTGAATCCAGCCGCCCTGGTAGCAGATCAGCGGCGCGGTGATACCGAGGCGCTCGGCGAAGGGGCGCGTGGCGGAGAACTTGCGCCCGGTCGCCAGCGTGATCTCGATGCCGCGCGCCTGGGTCTCGGCAATGGCGCGTTCCACGCGGGGGCGCAAAACGGTATCGGGGCCGATGAGCGTACCGTCCAAATCGAAGGCCACAAGGCGGATCATATCGAGTCCCTGTTATTTTGCAGTCCGCGAGAGAACGGTGAGCACCGCGCCCCACAACCCACTTTGCAGGATCAGTAACCCACTCCAGACGAAGTATGCCGCCGTGCGATCCCGGTGGTAGAGCAACAGGCCCAATCCGCCGTTGAGGAGCAGGAAGATCACGCCCAACGTGGCAAAGTAGAAGATGCGCGAGGCTTCGGCCATCAACAGCGCGGCACCGTCCTGGGTCACACGCAGCGCCACCTGCGCCGGGAGCGTTGGGTAGCGACAACAGAGCAGGCCCACAAGAAGCAGGAGCAGCGCGCTGCTCCCTAACAGCAGGCCCAGCGCCAGCCGGTCGCGCCAGATGACCCAATCGAGGAAGGCCGGATGCTCCGACTCCTCGGCGATCTCCTGCGTCGGCCCCATCTCCAGCCGCTCGCGGAGCGCGGGCAGGAAGCTCTCCGTCTCGCGGGGGGAGATGGCGTAGGCCATCCCCGCCGTGCGGACGACGACGTGTTCGGCGCGGGGCCGCGTGGCGAAGTAAAGGATACCGCCATGGTTCTCAGATTCGCCATAGCCCACGAAGTAGCCGGGCCAGCGCAAGCCGGGACGCATTCGCACATCGGCAATCTCTGCGCCGGGCAACACCTCGCGCACCGAGGCCATCGGTATCTGGTGGCGCGTCCCCCCCCAGTAGATGACGAGGGCGTTGCGATCCATCTCGTAGTAGGCGTTGACCAGGCCCCAGAGCTGGTAGATCACCACCACCGTGAAGGCCAGGGCCACGAAAGCGACGACGCCGAGCAAGAAGGTGAGCAGAGTCACGGGATTGAGGGCCGCCAGCACGACGAGGCCCACAGCCACAGCCAGCGAAATCGCCGCGAGAGCCAGGCCAATGATCCACCCCTGGCGGATGTCCAGTTCCCAGGTGTTCTGCATCTACAACTCCTGGCGCGATTCCAGCGCGCGGGTGAGCGTCACGGCGTCGGCGTATTCGAGATCGCCGCCCATCGGCAGGCCGCGTCCCAGGCGCGTGACGCGCGTGCCGATGGTCTTAATCCGCTGCACCAGATACGCGGCGGTGTAATCGCCCTCGCTGGTGGGATTGGTCGCCAGGATCACTTCAGAGACGTCGCCCTGGCGGATGCGGGTTTCCAGCTCGGCGATGCGCAGGTCTTCGGCGAAGATGCCTTCCAGCGGAGAGAGCGCGCCGTGGAGGACGTGGTAGACGCCGGCATACTGATCGGTACGCTCCAGGGCCAGCATATCCAGCGGCTCCTCGACCACGCAGACGCTGGCGTGATCGCGGGCCGGGTCGGCGCAGATGGGGCAGGGATCGGCTTCGGTCACGTTGTAGCAGATGGAGCAGAAGCGCGTCCGCTCCACGAGGTCTTGGAGCGCCGTGGCAAGGCGCAACGCCAGATCGGACTTTCCCCGGAGCAGGTAAAAAGCCAGGCGCGAGGCCGTCTTCGGCCCCACGCCGGGCAACTCAGAAAAGGTCTGGATTAAATTGGTGACGGAAGGGGGAACTGCGGCTTTACCCATCGCTTACAGACCGGGAATCCCCAATCCTCCGGTGAGAGACGACATCTGGCTGGACATCAGCTCTTGGGCCTTTTCGATGGCCTCGTTGACCGCCGCCAGCACCAGGTCTTGCAGCATTTCCACGTCATCGGGATCAACGACTTCGGGCTTGATGGCGATGGCCTGGATTTCCAGCCCGCCCGTGATGGTGACTTCTACCATACCGCCGCCGGACGAGACCGTGATCTCTTCTTTAGCCACCTCGTCCTGGACTTTGGTCATATCCTCTTGCATCTTCTGCACCTGGCGCATCAGGCTATTGGGATCGAATCCACCTCTGCCACCAGGGATACCGTGACCACCTCTACGTTTGCTCATGTTTCACTCCTTTGGGTTAATTAGGTTGCAAGTTTAAGATATTGCGTGTTGCGTATTGCGTGTTTTACGCAACACACAATAGATTTGCTTATCAGCCGGTTCTGGGCACAGCCCCCAGTTCCTCTTGGGCGCGCTGAATCAGTTCGTCCTCTTCGTCAGGGGGCGGCTCTGGCGGCGGGGGTGTGGTGGATGTGGGGGACGCGGCGGGCGCGGGCGTGGGTGCCGCGAGTGCTTTCCAGTCCTTGGCGAGCATACAGCGCACGGTGAGGGGCTGCTTGAACAGCCTGGAAAGCTCTCCTTCGACCGTGCGCTGGTTGGCGTCCTGAGCGACGCGCTCACAATGGAAAGTGTGTTGAAAGGCGAGGACAAGTTTGCCATCATGATCGACGCCGGCGGCTTCGGCATCGCGCAGGAGCGCGCCCAGGCTCACCGGCTGAACGTGCTTGATCGCTTCGCGCCAGTGGTTCTGGATGCGCTGCACCAACGCGGCATCGAGGGTCGCGGCCCGCGCCGCCGGAGCCGCCGGAGAAGCGCTTCGGCTATCCGCCGCCGGGCGAGGTGCCGGAGCCGCGCTCGCCGCGCGCTGCGGACGGGGTTTGACGCTGCGCACCGGGCGGGCGGGCGTCGTGGCGGTGGCAGTGGGGACGGCTTTCGCGGTTGGCGCGGGAACGGGTGCGGGCGCGGCCATCACCGGCTGCGGGGGCGGTTCGGGTTCCAGCGTCGCTTCGACGAAGGCCAGTTCCAGGGGCAACTGCGGCTGCCACCCGGCGCGGCGGTTGTCGGCGGCCACCGCGCTGAAGAGGCGCACGGCCTCTACCAGGCGATGGGGCTGCGTCTTCTTCGCCAGCTCGATAAAGAAAGGCCGCTCGGCGTCGGTGGGGTCCGTCCAGGTCTCGCCCGCGCCCAGGCGGATCAGCAGGAGGCCGCGCATAAAGTTGGCCGTCTGCCGCGCTAACTGCCGGGGATCGGCTCCGCCATCGACGGCGCGGTTGATGATCTCCATCCCGCCGTTGAGGTCGCCTTCGACCCAGGCTTCCAGCAGCCCGCGCACCACCTCGCGGCGTTCCGCGCCGAGCATCAGGCGCACGTAATCCGCCGTCACCTCGCCGCCGGCGGAGGCCATCTGGTCGAGGAGGCTGATGGCATCGCGCATGCTGCCGGTGGCCGCCCGCGCGATCAAATCGAGGGCGGCGGGTTCGGTGGGGATACCCTCGGTTGTGGTGATCTTCTGCATCTGCTCGACGAGCATGGCCAGGGGAATGCGGCGGTATTCAAAGCGCTGGCAGCGGGAGAGGATGGTATCGGGGACCTTGTGGACTTCGGTGGTCGCCATGATGAAGACGACGTGCTCCGGGGGTTCTTCGAGAGTCTTGAGGAGCGCATTGAAGGCCGAGGTGGAGAGCATGTGGACTTCGTCGATAACGTAGACTTTGAACTGGGCCTGGGTGGGGCGGAAGGTCACTTTTTCCAGCAGGTCGCGGATGTTATCGACGCCGGTATGCGAGGCCGCGTCGATTTCCACCAAATCCATCAGGCGGCCTTCGCTGACAGCGCGGCACATCTCGCACGCGCCACACGGGCGCTGCTCCGCATCCGCCAGGCAGTTGATGGCCTTGGCGATGAGGCGGGCGGTCGTTGTCTTGCCCGTGCCACGTGGCCCAACGAGCAAGTAAGCATGATGCATACGCCCCGTGCGCAAAGCCTGGCGCAGGGTGCGCACAATGTGATCCTGTCCGATGACGTCTTCAAAAGTCTGCGGTCGCCATTTACGGTAAAGCGCTTGTGCCATGAGTACCTCCCACGCAGGTAGTCTATCACGGTTGGCAAAGGAGGCAAGCAGGCGCGCGCGGGCGGGGTTGCGCACGTTCTTAAATCGGATTATGATGGGGTTGAGTCTGGTTGGTAGTAGGTCGCGTGTGGAAAAATCGGATTTTTGCCCTTTTTTCAGGGGAGTCTTCAACCTATTCGCAAGTATTTTGCACAAGGAGGCTGTTGTGAATATCTTTGTCGCAGGTGGCGCGGGATATATTGGCAGTGTCGTCTCAGAGCAGTTGTTGCAGGCCGGGCACAGCGTGACCGTATACGATAATCTGGCAAAAGGCTATCGGCAAGCCATTCCTGAAGGGGCGCACTTTGTCCAGGGCGATATTCTGGACGAAGCCGCACTGGATGATGCACTCGGCGCGCGGGCCTATGACGCGGTGATGCACTTCGCGGCGTTTATCGAGGCCGGGGAGTCGATGCAGCACCCGGCCCGCTTCTTCCGCAATAACGTCACCGGCAGCGCGACGCTGCTGGCGGCGACGGCGCGGCACGCTGTAGCGCGGTTCGTCTTCTCGTCCACTGCCGGGGTCTACGCAAGCAAAAACTCTCCCCTGAACGAGACGGACCCCATCGGCCCGGCCAGTGTCTATGGAGAGACCAAGCTGATGGTCGAGCAGATGCTACGCTGGTATCATGAGATCCACGGCCTGCGGTATGCCGCGCTGCGCTATTTCAACGCCGCCGGGGCCACGCCACCGGAGCGCGGGGAAGCGCATCGCCCGGAGAGCCACTTGATCCCGCTGGTGCTCCAGGTGCCGCTAGGTCAGCGCGAGAAGGTCTTCATCTTCGGGGATGATTACCCGACGCCCGATGGAACGTGCATCCGCGACTACATCCACATCCGCGATCTGGCCTCGGCGCACGTCCTGGCCCTGGAAGCGTTGGATGATCGCCCGGTGATGCGCTACAATCTTGGCAACGGCGCGGGCTACTCCGTGAAGGCCGTCATCGAGACCGCGCGCGCCGTTACCGGCCACCCCATCCCCGCCGAAGTGACGCCCCGGCGTCCGGGTGATCCCGCAATCCTGGTGGCCGATGCCGCGAAGGTGCGCGCGGAGTTGGGCTGGCAGCCGCAAATCCCCGACCTGCACGCTATCATCGCCAGCGCGTGGGAATGGCATCGCGCGCATCCGCGCGGCTATGCGTGACAAGCCAGTGCGTACCGTGAGGCGCGCGGTCGCGGGGTCTTGCCCTTTCACGTATCGATGCTATGATTAATCTAGGCTTATGAACACTATAGAAGAGGCGCTCCACCCATTACCGGATCGCCCTCCCCGCCATTGCCCTGTGTGCGGCGCGCGCGTTGCGGAGGGCGCGAAGACCTGCCTGATGTGCGGCACCGCGCTGGACGAGGACGTTGCGGCATCCACGCCAGAGTCCACGGATGCTGCCTCCCCCACGACGCGGGGGCTGAGTCGGCAGCACATTCTTATCCTCGCCGGCGTGGCGATCCTCATCCTTGTCGGGTCGCTGGTCTTGGGCTGGAATCTCTCGCAGGGGACGCTGGGGCCGGAGCCACCCACCTTCACGCCGACGGTCACGGCCACGCCGACTATCACGCCCACACCCACCGCGACGCCCACGCCTACCATCACGCCCACGCCCACCGCGACGCCCACACCCATCCCGCCGGAGACTTATGTGGTGCAACCCGGCGACTCGTTGCTCAGTATCGCTATCAACTTCAACCGCACGGTAGAGGAGTTGAAGGCGTTTAACGATTTGGAGACCGATATCATCGTGGCGGGTCGCAGTCTGCTC
>SLSP01000350.1 GCA_007130345.1 Thermoflexales bacterium | reverse complement strand
GTGGAAACGCCGGTGGACGAGCAGCACGTCCCGCGCTACGCCGCGCTGCGGGCAGCCTTGCGCGACCTGGGGCCGGTGCTGCGCGCGGGCGCGCTGGTCATCATCGAGTCCACTATCGCGCCGGGGACGATGGCGCGTGTAGTCCAGCCGCTGCTGGAAGAGGCGAGCGGCAAGCGCGCGGGCGACGACTTCCACCTGGGTCACTGCCCAGAGCGCGTGATGCCGGGCAAGCTCCTGGCGAACCTGCGCGGCGTGAGCCGCGTTTGCGGCGGCGAGACCCCGGAGACGGCGGACGCGATGCTCGCGCTGTATCGCCATGTCGTCCAGGCCGACCTCGACGCGGCGGATTGCGTCACGGCGGAGCTGGTCAAGACGGCCGAGAACGCTTACCGCGACGTGAACATCGCCTTCGCCAACGAAGTCGCCCTCATCTGCGAGGCCGTCGGCGGGGACGTGTGGAAAGTGCGGGAACTGGTCAACAAATCGCCGGGGCGGGCTATGCTTTTGCCGGGCGCGGGCGTCGGCGGGCACTGCATCCCCAAAGACCCCTGGCTGCTCTCGTACCAGGCGCGGGAACAGGGCGTGCCCGTGCGCCTTATCCCGGCGGCGCGGGCGGTCAACGAGGGGATGCCACTGCACATGATCGCGTTGCTCGAATCCGCGCTGGCGGAGGCCGACCGGGAGTTAGCGGGCGCGCGCGTGTTGGTACTCGGCTACGCCTATCTGGAGAACTCCGACGACACGCGCCACTCGCCGAGCGCGGTATTGGTGGAGGCGCTGGCGGCGCGCGGCGCGGAAGTCGTCATCCACGATCCCTACGTGCCGAGCTATCAGGGGGATGTGCTGGCTATGGCTCAAGGCTGCGACGCGGTGGTGGCGATGGTGAAGCACGGGGAGTATCAGTCACTCGATCTGGGCGCGTTGCAATCTGCGTTGCGCGTCCCCGTGTTGGTGGATGGGCGGCGGGTGTTCGCGCCAGGGGCGGGGTGGATTTATCGCGGCGTGGGTGAGGGCATACTGTCTCAAGCATCCCGGTGAATAGGCCGGGGAATAAAGCGTCAGGCGTAAAAAAGGAGGGTTGGTGATGGAAAATCAACAAATTACACAACTCATTCGCCAGGAACTGCCACTTATCCTGCGGCGCGACCCTGAGATGCGGGAATGGGTGCTTCGACTTACGCGGAAAAAATACGCCGACAAAGAGGAAACCGAAAGTCGCTTTGACCGGATACTCAATGAATTGCGCCGTGACCGCGAGGAAAACGCCCGCAAGTGGGATGCGAATCAGCGCGAGCTTGAAAGGAGGCGGGAAGAGCAAACCCGCAAATGGGAAGAGCAGAATCGCAAGTGGGATGCGAATCAGCGCGAGCTTGAAAGGAGGCGGGAAGAGCAAGCCAACAAATGGGAAGAGCAGAATCGCAAGTGGGAAGAGCAGAATCGTAAGTGGGATGCGAATCAAGCTACGCTGAACGCAATGCTTGCCGAGATACGCGCCTTGTCGCGGAAACATGATAGCACGATCGGCGCATTGGGGGCGCGTTGGGGTTTGCAGACGGAATCTTCTTTTCGTAATGCGTTGGCCGGCATTTTGGGAGAGTCCTTTGGCGTCGAGGTGCGTAATGAAACGCTCCGGGATGAAGCTGGAGAGGTGTTCGGACGTCCAGATCAAGTGGAACTGGACGTGATCATCCATAACGGTTTGTTAATTTTGTGTGAGATTAAATCCTCAATAAGCAAATCGGATTTGGTGATCTTCGAACGCAAAGTGCGTTTTTACGAGCGGCAAACTCAGCGTCACGCTGACCGTCTCATTGTAATTTCGCCGATGGTGGATAGACGGGCGTACACGTTGGCGACAGAGTTAGGTATCGAGGTTTACAGCTATGCTGAAGATGTGCCCTTATAGACACTACCGAACCCTGTCTACGCTACAGGACAAAATTTGATATGAACATTGTCACGGTGTTAGGCGCGAGACCACAGTTCATCAAAGCCGCGCCGGTGAGCCGAGTCTTGAGGCAACAACACGCCGAAGTGCTCGTGCATACGGGGCAGCACTACGACGAGAATATGTCGGACGTATTCTTTGCCGAGTTGGACTTGCCGCAGCCGGATGTGAACCTGGGCGTCGGTTCTGGCCCGCACGGTGCGCAGACGGCGGCGATGCTGGCGGGTATCGAAGAGGTGCTGCTGGCAGAAAAGCCGGATTGGGTGTTGGTCTATGGGGACACCAACTCGACGCTGGCGGGAGCGTTGGCTGCGGCCAAACTGCACATCCCCGTGGCGCACGTCGAGGCGGGGTTACGCAGCTTCAATCGCCGGATGCCGGAGGAGATCAATCGCGTGCTCGCGGATCACGCGGCGGACTTGCTCCTGTGTCCAAGCCAGACTGCGGTGGATAACCTGAGTGCTGAAGGGCTTACACAAGGGGTACACCTTGTCGGCGACGTGATGGCGGACGCGCTGCTCTGGGCTACTGAGCGTGCGCCAACTCAGAGCAGTATCCTGGAGCAGGTGGGCGTATCGGAGCAAGGTTACGTGCTCGCCACCGTCCATCGCGCCGAGAACACCGACGATCCCGTGCGTTTGCGCGCCATCTTAGACGCCTTCGCCGCGTTGGAGGACTCGATTGTCTTCCCGATCCATCCGCGCACACAAGCTCGCATTGCGGATCTCAATCTAAAATCCCAAATCGCAAATCTAAACGCTATCGCTCCCGTTGGGTATCTGGATATGGTGCGCCTGATGCAGGCCGCGCGGATGATTTTGACCGACTCCGGCGGTATCCAGAAAGAGGCGTACTGGCTTGGCGTGCCGTGCGTGACCCTGCGCGACGAGACCGAGTGGGTAGAGACAGTGCAATCTGGATGGAACGTGCTGACGGGCGCGAATACGGCGCGTATTATGGCGGTGGTGCGGGATTTTGTGATGCCGGGAGTGCGTCCCGCATTGTATGGGGATGGGCAGGCGGCAGAGCGGATTGTGGCGGCATTGTACGGTTAATGTAACCGGAGAAGGTCTATGAGAGCACGAGATTTGCAGAGAGAATCACTATTATCCCTAACCGTTATGGTGGGTAAGCTGATCATTTCACCACATCTCGCACTCAAGTCGGACATTGGCCGCGCCGGTGCGCTCGAAGTATTCCAGGCGGAGGGTATGTTCGCCTTCGGGCAAGGTCACGGTGCGCGTGCGGGTGCCGCGCATCGGATACCAACTGTTGATGACCGGTTCGCCGTCAATGTACAGGCGCACGCCATCATCAGAGGTGGTGGTGAAGCGATAGGTTCCGGCGGCGAAGGTGTGTGTCGTCTCGAAGTGCGCGGAGAAGTTGTCGTCGGGCACGGCGTCGCCGGGTGAGCCAAGCCCCCAATCGAAGTCCAGCGGCCCGGTGAAGCGCTGCGTGAGCACCGGCTCGCCAGCCAGTGAGACATTGTCGAAGTAGCTGGCGGCCCAGGTGAACTCGCCGCAGGCTGTGGGCGGGACAGGTGTGGGGGATGGCGCCCGCGTGCCGCTGATGCGCGTCCATGTCACGCGGGCGCGCGCGGCTTGCGTGGCCTCGAAGTATTCCACGCGCACGGTGTGGCGCCCGGCGGGCACTTCCAGGGTGCGATAGCGACTGCCCCGCATTGGCTGCCAACTGTCGATGAGCAGGTCGTCGTTGAGATAGAGGCGCACGCCGTCATCGGTGGTGGTGGTAAAGCGGTAACGTCCCCCCTCGAAATCGAATTCTCCCGTCCACCGCGCGGCAAAGTGATCGACGGGAATTTCGGGGGCCGGAGAACCCCATCCCCAATCGAAGTCGATGGCCGCGTCGGTGCGCACCAACACCGGCGTCTGGCTTAAATCACGCCCGATGAAGTATTCGCCGCGCCAGGGGCCGGGAAAGCCCTCGGTGGCGGGCGCGCTTGGCTGTGTGGGATCGGGCGTGGGCGGCACCGGGCGGGCCGGCGTGGGCGCACGCGAGAAGCCGTAGGTTGGCGAGGGCGGGAAGGCTCGCGCCGCCTCGACGGTCGCGGCGTAATCCCACCAGAACTGGATGCTGGCGTTACCCGCTTCCTCGAAGTACTCAAGCCTGAGCGTGTTCGCTCCTTCCAGGAAGTGCCAGTCGCGGTAGTGCCAGACATTGTCGTGTGTCTCCCAGTAATCCATCAGCAGCTCCGTGTCGTTGAGCCACAGACGCATACCGTCGTCGGTGCGGACGTTGAACCGATACAGGCCCGGTGTGAAGTGCAGCGTGCGCGTCCAGATGATGGAGAAGTCATCACTTGGAATCCAATCCGTCGGCGCGCCATCGCCCCAATCGAAGTTGATCTCGGCGTCGTCGCGGATGAAGGCCGGGCCGCCTCTGAACTGGTTATTATCGTAATAGCGACCTTCCCATCCAGAAAAGGTACCCAGCCGATCCCACCAAACGTGTGCGTGCGCCTCGCCCCCCTCCTCGAAATACTCCACGATGATGGTATGCTGGCCTGCGCTCAAGGTGGTGTCGCCGTGATGGGTGTTGGGCAGCGATTGTCGATGCCAGGCATCGACGACCAGTTGCCCGTTGACGAAGACACGCGCGCCATCATCAGAACTGACGTAGAAGCGATAGGTTCCCGCCTCGAAGCCCAGGGTGCGCGTCCACCGCGCGGAGAAGTTGTCGGCAGGGATAACCGGATCAGGACTGCCCGTGCCCCAATTGAAATCCACAGCGAGATCGTCGCGCACTAACACCGGCGGGCCTTGCAGGTGGGGATTATCAAAGTACTCGCCGCGCCAGGTAGCCCCGGCGACAAGTTTTTCCCAAGCCACCTGGAGTGCGGCATAGCCGGTATGCTCGTAGTATTCGACGCGCACGGGATGCACGCCCGCCGGGACGTAGTGCTCAACAAAGTCCCAGGTGGCGGCCCGGTCGCGCCAGTCGTCGATAATCAGCGTGCCCCCAATCCAGACGCGCGCGCCATCATCGCTGCGGTAGGAGAAGCGGTACGTACCGCCCGCGAACCAGACGTCGCGCGTGAAGCGCGCGGAGAAATTATCCGCCGGGACGCCCGCGCCGGGACTGCCTTTGCCCCAATCGAAATGCAGCCGGGCCTCATAGCGGGTGAGGACTGGCCCGCCGGCCAGATGGGCATTGTCGAAATACTCCGCGTACCATTCCCCTCGCGCCGTGACCGGTAGCCCGGTTAAAAGCAGCGCGCTTACCAATAACCAACTAAACCAGCGATAGATGCGATTCATTGAACAACCTCCTGAAAATGGTGCTAGGTGAGGATTATGAGACCTGTCGCCTCTCTCTGGTAGGTGTACCCACCACGAATGGGCAGCGCAACAACCGAGAGGCCGCGCCTACCTATGATGACGCTGGCCGGCCTCAGAAAGTTCCTTATCAACGCGCGTGCTTATATTGTATCAAAGCGCGGGTAAAGTGCTAATGAGGTCTCTGGCCCAACTCCGCGATGCCTCGATTTCAGTTAAAGTGCAAATCTGCTATAATCATGTTAGACTATAGTAGAAGCTCTAGTCACCGGACACTTTCTAAACAGCATGGTGGAAGTCCTTCCTCAGTCAGCCCCGCTCAGGGAGGAGTGTTAGCTTCCCGACTACGCGGCCAACCGGAGCTGATGCTCCACTTGGCGCAAATTTAACTGAGGTGCCATGTATGCCGCGCTGTACCAGGTAGAAGCGCACAGTCTCTCAGAAAGTGACGCCCCTGAAAAACTCGCCCTAGAGGGTTTCTGACTTTTTTCAGGGAAGCCCGCGAGTCTTTTTGTAGAGGAAGAAGCCCCTAATGACTTTGAGGAGAAAATTAATGAACCGACACAGTGTGCTGTGGATACTTTTGGCAAGTTTTCTGTTGCTCACAGTGAGCGTGCCGATGGGCCAGCCCACCCGCGCGGCTACCGGCCCGGTGATCGTCCTTGACGTCAAGGGCGTCATCAACCCGTTCACCACGCAATACCTGGCGCGGGGGCTGACGATGGCCGAGCGGCAGGATGCCGCGTTGCTCGTCGTGCGCCTGGATACGCCGGGCGGCTTGGAGACCGCGATGCGCGATATGGTACAATTACTGCTGGACTCGGCGGTGCCCACGGCGGTCTACGTGGCCCCCGGAGGCGCGCGGGCCACTTCGGCGGGGATGTTCATCCTCGTGGCGGCGGATGTGGCGGCGATGGCCCCGACCACGCACGTCGGCGCGGCGCATCCGGTGCCCCTGGGCGCAGATATTGATGACGTGATGAGCGAGAAGGCCACCAGTGACGCGGCGGCCCTCGTGCGCGGCGTCGCGGCGATGCGCGGGCGCAACGCCGAGTGGGTCGAGCGGGCCGTGCGGGAAAATCTCTCGGTGACGGCGGCGGAAGCGCTGAACATAGGCGTAATCGAATACATCGCCGGCGATCTCAACGACTTGATCCGCCAACTCGACGGACAGGAAGTGGGCGAGCGCCGGCTTGAGCTTGTGGGTCGGGCCATCGACACCGTGCCGATGAACATCAACGAGCAGTTTTTCCATGTAATTACCGACCCGAACATCGCCTACCTGTTGCTCTCCATCGGCACCTTGCTGCTGCTGACCGAGGTAGCCGATCCCGGACTGACTGTGGCGGGTATGGGAGCCGCCGTCGCGTTCATCATCGCGTTCCTGGGACTGGGAAATCTGCCCGTGAACTGGGCCGCTATCGCGCTGCTGGCCGTCTCCGTTGTCATCTTTGTCGTGGGCCTGCTGACTGATACCGAGATCATCGTCACCGCCGCCGCGCTGGTGCCCTTCATCCTGGGATCGCTGCTGCTCTTCTCGCCATTCTCCCCCACCTCGCCGGCGATGCCCGACGTGCGCGTGAGTCCCTGGCTCATCGCGCTGATGGCGCTGGGGATGGTGGCCTTCAGCTATCTGGTGCTGCGGGCCGTCATGGCGGCGACCCGCATCCCGCCCCGCGCCGGCGCGCAACGGCTCGTGGGGTTCACCGGCACGGCCATCACCGATTTGGCACCGGAGGGCCAGGTGCGCGTCGATCTCCAGGACTGGAGCGCCATTTCGGTAGGCGGTGAGGTGCGCGCCGGAGTGCCCGTGCGCGTCACCGGCGTCGCCGGCGTGCGGCTGGAAGTCGTTCCAACGGGGACTATCGAACCGCCGGCTCCGGCATCTTTTGTGGACACAGAACGTTGAGTGAACCTGGCAGTTCACTCATTATCGATTCACCTATCACCCTTTTAAGGAGGCTTTGATATGGATCTGTTTCTCCTGACGTTAATTGTGCTGGTTCTGTTGGTTATTCTGACTGCGTCCGTGCGCATCGTGCCGGAATATCGCCGCCTGGTGATCTTCCGGCTAGGTCGCTCGCTTGGCACACGCGGGCCGGGGATCATCTTCATCATCCCCTTCATTGATCGCGCCGTGATGGTTGACCTGCGCGAGGTTTTCTTCGACGTACCACCGCAGACGTGCATCACCGCCGACAACGCTTCACTGAGTATTGACTTCCTGGTCTACGACAAGGTCATCGATCCCGAACGCAGCGTGCTGGAAGTCGAGAACTTCACCGGCGCGGCGCGCGGGCTGGCGATCACGACCCTGCGCGCGGTCGTGGGCGCGATGGCGCTGGACGATGTCCTCTCTAAACGGGATGAAATCAATCGCATCCTGCACGAAAAGCTGGACGACGTCACCGATCGGTGGGGCATCCGGGTGATGGCGGTAGAAATCCGCGAGGTGGTTCCGCCGCGTGACATCGCCGAAGCGATGACGCGCCAGATGGCGGCCGAGCGCAATCGCCGCGCCGTCGTCACCGAGGCCGATGGGCAGCGTGAAGCGGCCATCGCCAGAGCCGAGGGCGAGAAGCGCGCCGCTGTCCTCGCCGCCGAAGGGGATCGAGAAGCGGCCATTCGCCGCGCGGAAGGGTTTGCTCTCGCGCTCGACGAGATTCACAAAGTGGCGCAGGACATCGACCACAAGACGTTGACGCTGCAATATCTCGAGGCCCTCAAGGCTCTGGGCGAAGGCGAAGCAACCAAGTTCGTCATCCCCACGGAATTTATCAACCTGGCGCAACCTCTGGCCGACTACGCCAGAGGCGCGCATAAAGAATAGATGGCGTCAGTCGTAGCCCTGGAATCCAACGTGCCGGTGAAAACCGGCACGTTGGAACGTGGGCGGGTGATGGCGTTGGCGCTGGCTCACGGCCTGCACGACACCTACCAGGCGTTCCTGGCCCCGCTGCTGCCGGAGTTCATCGAAAAGTTCGCGCTCTCCAACGCCAGCGCGGGCTTGTTGGCCGTCTTTCTGCGGTCGCCGTCGCTGCTGCAACCCGTCATCGGCTACCTGGCAGACCGGGTGAGCCTGCGCTACTTCGTGATTCTGGCTCCGGCAGTGGCGGCGCTGGCGATGAGCCTGCTCGGCGTGGCTCCTAGCTACGCGGTACTGGCCCTGTTGCTGCTGGTGGCGGGCATCAATTCCGCCTGCATCCACGCGACAGGGCCGGTTCTCGTGGGGCGGCTTTCGGGCGCGCGCCTGGGCCAGGGGATGGGCTTCTGGATGGTGGGCGGCGAGGCCGGGCGCGTGCTCGGCCCGCTGGTTATCAGCGCCTCCCTGGGTCTGCTCGGTATGGCGGGCCTGCCCTGGCTGATGGTCGCCGGGCTGGCGGCGTCGCTGCTGCTCTACTTCTTGCTGCGCGACCTCCCCGACGAGCGCGCCGAGGCGGCGCTGGCCTTGCCCTGGCGGGACACCCTGCGCGACATGGCCCCCTTCCTCGTGATTATCATGGGCCTGGTCGTCGCTATCGGCGTGATGATGGAGGCCCTGAGCGTCTATCTGCCCCTGTTCCTGCGCGGCGAGGGCGTCGAACCCTGGCTGGCGAACACGGCCCTGTCGGTCTTCCAGGCGGCGGGCGTCCTGGGCGCGTTTCTGAGCGGCACGCTCAGTGACCGCTGGGGGCGCAAGCGCATCATCGCCGGCTGCTTGATGGTCGCGCCGCTGCTAATGTTGGGCTTCCTGCAAGCCCCGCTCGGCCTGCGCTTCGTCTTCCTCCTGGGCCTGGGCTTCACCACCATCTCCTTGACCCCGGTGCTGATGGCGCTGGTGCAAGAGAGCTATCCGCAGAGCCGCGCCCTGGCGAACGGCCTGTACATGGCCCTCAGCTTCGTGCTGCGCTCGCTGCTCACGTGGCTGGTGGGCGCGCTGGGCGATTGGGTGGGGTTGCATACCGCCTTCGCGTTGAGCGCGGGCCTGATGCTCCCCGGCCTGGCGCTGGTGACGCGCATCCCCGCCAGGCGAGAG
>SLSP01000546.1 GCA_007130345.1 Thermoflexales bacterium | reverse complement strand
GGGCATAGTGTCTCCTGTTCGGTAACATTATCATTTGGAATCACCATGTTACTTCGGTAACATTATACGTGAAAGAAAGCGGGCAGTTGCCTGAAAATCGAAACCGGACTATCATAGGTGTACGCGCAAGTCATGGGCAGCGTCAACTTCCGCCTGGGATAGTCCGGTTGTAACGCTTCAGTTTTGTGAGCAACCCGCTCAAAAATAGCTCGAAGTCCCCGTCTCGGGGACGGCTCAAGCGAATCAATCGGTCTTGCCGCCCCCGGGGACGGGGGCTTGGAGCATACTCATAAAACCGATCAGTTATATCTGGTCTTCTGCCCCGGTGGCGCGCGCTATCCGCGCCGGTTGCCGAATCCCCTCCCGAAATATCACGAGCCATACAAACTGAGCAGGTGAATTGATGTCAGAAATCAATCAGAGGCTCTCCGAGGGATTTTCCTGTGTCCGTTGCCGGAATCGCGGGGCTAAGGTTGAGCGTCTGTCGCTCTCTGGCGCGGGGATATCGCGCTGGTTGGATATTCAGGCGCATCGCTTTGCCTTTGTCTCGTGTACCCAATGCGGTTATACCGAGGTATACAACTTACAGGTCTTGGAGAAGTGTGAAGACCTCGGCACACTCCCCGATGTGTTATTCGCGGATTGAGGCGGGGGGCGTGACGTTTTCCGGCGGCCATCCGCCATTTGCATTAGGAGGCACACAGCTTGGAGCAACAACATAAATTACAGCGCGAGTTGAGAGAATTAGAACAGCAAATCGCCACATTAGAAACATCCCTGGAGATCAAGCCTAATTACGGCATGGGCCAGGGCGATCCGGCCGTCACCCAGTGGGAACTGGATCAGGCGATGTTAGAACGCTTGCAGGCCCACGCGGCAGAATTACGCGACGCGCTGTCCCGTCTGGAGCTGGGCACGTATGGCATGTGTGAGGGCTGCGGCGAGAGCATTCATCCCGACCGGTTGGCGGCATTGCCCGACACACGATTGTGCGTGATCTGCGCGCGCAAGCAGGAGTAACGAGTATTGAATGGGTGGCGTTCCCCGGCACTTATTTTTAAGGAAAGCCACCGCTAGTTTCTGGGAGGTACAGCATGGAAGACTTTGAATTCCAAAATCACACGCAGGCAGCAGACGCGCCTCTATATCAAGAAGCCGAGCGCCGTCTGGAGGCGTTGGCAGAAGGGCATACCGACATTGTGGGAGCGGCAGTCGCCCTGGAGGAATTGACCCAAAGCAACACGCCCCATCAGTACCGCGCGCGGGTTGTGGTATATATTCGCCCCAATAATATCGTGGGCGTGGAGAAGGCGGGAGATGTGGGCGCGGCGTTGAACCGTGCCCTGAGCGTTGTCGAGCAGCAGGTGCGCTCACAGCGCGACAAGTTGCGCGAGACGTGGAAGCAACCCTGAATCACATAGCACAGGGAGCGGCGTATGGAAACTGAGGGAGAATCGTGGGGGGACGCGCAATCTACCGAATACCTGGAGCTAGAGGATATTCTGGATATTCTCGTGGAAGAAGATGCCGAGATCGCGGCGGACGAGGACGCGGATGATGCGTTGCTATCTCTGGAAGACCTGTTCGAGTACATGGCCGATGAGTATGGTGACGCGGACGAGGCCGCGGATGACGCGGTAGATACCGTAGATTTGCCAGGTCAGGCGCGCGCTGATGACCCGCTGACGCTGTATCTGGGGGCGACGAGTCACACCCCGCTTCTGACCCCCGAAGAGGAGGTGCAACTGGCCCGGCAGATCGAGCAAGCCCGCGAGGCGCAGGCCCGGCTGGCGGCCCCGGACACCCTCGAAAGTGAGCGCCACGCGCTACAGGCGCAAGTCGTCGCGGGCGAGGAGGCCCGCCGGCGCTTCATCGAGGCCAATACCCGGCTGGTCATCAGCGTGGCGAAACGCTATCGCAACTATGGCCTGCCCTTCCTCGATCTCATCCAGGCGGGGAACTTGGGCCTCATCAAGGCTGTGGATCGATTTGACTACACGTTGGGTAACAAATTCAGCACCTACGCCACCTGGTGGATTCGCCAATCCATCACGCGGACCTTGACGCGGCATGGGCATACCATCCGGTTGCCGGCTCACATCCGCGACCGCCTGCGCCGCTATCGCCGCGTTGCCCAGACGCTGGAACGCCAGCTAGATCGCCCGGCTACGCCCGAAGAGGTCGCCCAGGAGATGGGCATCAGCGATGTGCGCCGGGTGCGGCGTCTGCTCCAGGTGGCGCAGCAGCCGCTCTCGCTCAATGCGCCTGTGGGCGAAGAGGCCGACAGCGAGTTGGGCAGCTTTATCGAGGATGATACGGCACCTTCTACCGCGCAATCTGTGGAGCGCCAGATCATCCGGGAAGACCTGCGCGAGGTGATCGCCGAGGTGCTCTCGCCGCGCGAAATCCAGGTCTTGAATATGCACTTTGGCCTGGACGGTTATCGCAAGCACACGCTCAAGGAAATCGGCGAGGACTTGGGCGTGAGCCGCGAGCGCGTGCGGCAGATCGAGCGCAAGGCCCTGCGCAAACTGCGCCATCCCAATCACCGGAGTAAACTACGCCATTATTGGCGGTGAGGAAGCGTGAAACGTGAAGCGTGAAACGTCAAACGTCAAACGTCAAATGTCAAACGTCAAAACTATGACATCATGCGCCGTTGCTGATTCTAACTGCTCAAAGAAGCTCAATTTTGGTCTCCTTGAGGCAAATTCGGAGCGAGATAGCCCCCTTGACGTTTCACGTTTGACGCATGACGCATGACGCTTCACGCACAATCAGGCTCACCCTTTCCCATTCAGCATATTCAGGAGGCAATCCATGGTAGAGCAAGTAGCACAGTCCCGTAAAGTTGTTATTGTGGGAGCCGGCGCCGTCGGCTCGACTTTTGCCTACGCCCTGGCTCAGAGCGGCCTGGCCGAGGAGATCGGTTTGGTGGACAGGAATCCAGACCTAGTGCAAGGGCAGGTGCTTGACCTGGCGCACGGAATGCCCTTCTTCCCCTTTGTGCGGATTCGCGTGGCCGATGTGACCGATTACGCCGATGCCAGCGTCATCGTCATCACCGCCGGCTCGAAACAGCGCCCCGGCGAGAGCCGGCTCGATCTACTCCAGCGTAATGCCAGCATCACCAAAGGCATTATGGACGAGATCATGGCGCAGAATTCCGAAGCCGTGATCCTGCTCGTGTCCAATCCGGTGGATGTGCTGACTTACGTGGCGCAGAAACACTCCGGCTGGCCGCGCGGCCGCATCCTCGGCTCCGGCACGGTGCTGGACAGCGCGCGGTTCCGCTACCTGCTCAGTGAGCACTGCAACCTCAGCGCGCACAATGTCCACGCCTATATCCTGGGCGAGCACGGCGATAGCGAATTCGCCCCGTGGTCGATGGTGCATCTGGCCGGCATCAGCATCGACCAGTACTGCCCCCTCTGCGGGAAGTGCGGCGATTGGCGGCAGACGCGGGTGGACATCGAGGAGGATGTGCGCAATTCGGCCTATCACATCATCAACTACAAAGGCTCGACCTATTACGCGGTGGGCCTGGCGCTGGTGCGCATCGTGCGCGCGATTTTGCGCGATGAGCGCCGTGTGCTGACGGTCTCCACGCTGCTCCAGGGCGAGTATGGCATCGAGGACGTCTGCCTGAGCGTGCCCACCGTGCTTTCGCGCCGCGGCGTAGAGCGCATCATCGGGGCCGAGTTGCCCCCGGAAGAACAGGCGGCTCTGGAACACTCGGCGACGGTGCTCAAAGAAGCTCTGGCCGGTTTGTATGATACGTGACAGGACGCGCGTTGGCGCGTTAGTTATCTTAGGAGGTGGCTATGTTTGAAAAAGGGGACGCGGTATTTCATCCCGGCAAGGGCGCGGGGATTGTGATGGGCATCACGGCGATGCCTGTGCTGCCCAAACGCCGCTGTTATAAAATTAAGATGGCCGATCAGCGGGCCAAGACCATCCTGATGGTGCCCGTGAAGAAGGTCGCGGATGTGGGGTTGCGTTACGCGGTCTCTGGCGAAGATGTGGAAGCGGTGTGGCGCGTGCTCGGGGCCGAACCGGTGGACTTGCCCGCCAAGCACAAGCTGCGCTACAAGCTGCTGAAAGACAAGCTGCGCACGGGGGATATTCTGGCCCTGGCCGAAGCTATCCGCGATATGGAGTGGCGCAAGGCGAAAGAGCAACGTCTTAACGCGCCCGGTCAGCGGATCTACACCCAAGCGATGCGGATGTTGTCCGGCGAGCTATCGGTGGTGCTCGATATCGATATGCTCCAGGCCGAGCAGAGAATTTTAGACCACTTGAACCTCCCAGAGATCGATGAAGAAGAAGCCTGAATCCGACGAAAACGCTAAACCCGCCGAATCGGGAGATGAAAAACTCCCCCCATTTCTCAGAAAGCTGCACTTGCCCGGATGCAGTATGTGGAGCGCGATGTTATGGTGTATGGTCGGCGCGCTGCTCATTGCCCAACTGTGGGGGCAGGGCGCCGGGGAATCCGAGCGCCTCAGCTATACCACTTTCCGCGAGTACCTGGACGCGGGCCACATCGCGGAAGTCACGCTGGTCGAACGGTCGCTCGAAGGCGAGTTCGCGGCACCGGTACAGTACGAGTTAGAAACCGGCGAGATAGTCACGCTGACCACTTTCACCACGCACTTGCCCGTGTTCGGCATCGACGCGCTGCTGCCAGACCTGGAAGCGCGCGGTGTCCACGTTACCGCCAAGCCCCCGATGGACATTTCCTGGCCGGTGCTGCTGATCAACATCCTGCCGTGGGCGATTCTGATCGGCGGCCTCTACTTCATGTCTCGCCAGATGCGCGGGAGAGGGCAGAATATCTTCTCTATCGGGCAGAGCCGCGCCAAGCTCTACGACCGTCGCAAGGAGCACACCACCTTCGACGACGTGGCCGGGGCCGAGGGCGCGAAGGGCGAATTGCAGGAGATCATCCTCTTCCTCAAAGAGCCGGAGCGATTTCAACGCCTGGGCGGTGAAATCCCGCGCGGCGTGCTCCTGGTGGGGCCGCCTGGCACGGGCAAGACGCTGATGGCGCGGGCGATGGCTGGCGAGGCCGAAGTCCCCTTCTTCAGCATCACCGGCTCCGATTTTATGGAGATGTTCGTGGGCGTGGGCGCGTCCCGCGTGCGCGATTTGTTCAACGACGCCAAGAAGGCCGCGCCGAGCATCGTCTTCATCGACGAACTGGACTCTATCGGACGGCGGCGGGGCGCGGGGCTAGGCGGCGGCCACGACGAGCGCGAGCAGACCCTCAACCAACTCCTCTCCGAATTGGACGGCTTTGAGCCGAATGAAGGGGTTATCGTGGTGGCGGCCACCAACCGCCCCGACATTCTCGACACGGCTCTCCTGCGTCCCGGACGCTTCGACCGCCGTATCGCCGTGGACTTGCCCACCCTGGATGCCCGGCACGCGATCCTCAAGATTCACGCTCGCAACAAGCCCATCGCCGACGCGGTGGACTTGAAGCGGCTGGCGCGGGGCACGCCCGGCTTCAGCGGGGCCGATCTGGAGAACCTGCTCAACGAGGCGGCCTTGCTGGCTGCGCGCCGTAACGTCGATGAGATCGCGCGTGAGGACATCGAGGAGGCCCGCGACAAGGTGCTGATGGGCCTACAACGGGAGAACCTCGCGCTGACCGACCAGGAGTGCGAGTTCCTGGCCTATCACGAAGGCGGGCACGCCCTCGTGGCGGCGATTTTGCCGCGTGCCGAGCCTATCCACAAGGTCACCATCGTGCCGCGCGGGCGGGCGATGGGCATGACGCAGCAGCTTCCCCGCCGCGACAAGTACCTCTACAGCCGCGCCTATATGGAGGATCGGCTGGCGGTGATGTTGGGCGGGCGAGCGGCGGAGCGCCTGGTTTTCGACGCGGCCACCAGCGGCGCTGCCGATGACCTTAAACAGGCGACCCGGCTGGCCCGCAAAATGGTGCTGGACTGGGGGATGAGCGACCGCTTCGGCCATATCGCCTTTGGCGAAGATGAAGACCAGGTCTTCTTGGGTGAAGACATCGCCCGACGCCGCCAGTACAGCGAGGCCACCGCCCGCGAAATTGATGAGGAAATCCGCGCTATCCTGGATGGGGCTTACGAGGTGGCAACTGCAACGCTGCGCGAACACCGTGAGGCGTTGGATCGCTTGGCCGAGTTGCTCCTGGAGCACGAGCAGATTCCGGGCGCGGAGGTGCTCGCGCTGGTGGGCCGAGAGGACGATCTACACGCGGAAAATGCCGTGCCTTGCAACCTATGACGCGATGCAGCGTATAGTTAGGTAGTGTTGACTCACCTGAAAGAACCCTAAAAAATCCGATTTTTTAGAAACGTGATCCTACAGATAGATTTTTCGCGTGCGAATTTCACATATATAGTGGGTCGCGTGTGGAAAAATTCGGATTTTTGAACTTTTTTTCAGGGGACTCGGTGTTGCGTCTGATTCGTCAGGTATTTCTGTAGGAGTTTTTGATTTCAGTTGAGGAGGTTGGTATGGATTACGGTAATCTGTTAGGTCAAGCGTGGGAAATCATTTGGGAGCACAAGTTTCTCATCTTGTTGGGCCTGTTAGTGGCCTTGTCCGGCGGAAGTCGGGTGAATTTCAGTGGCACGGGCACGGGGCGCACCATCGATTTTCAGCTCCCCAGTGGCGACCGGCCGGATTTCTCGGAGGCCCCCTGGGATGACTTCTCTGAGATGCCCTGGGAGGGCTTCTCCGAAATCCCCGGCATGGAGGATTTCCGCATCCCCGCGCTGCCCGTAGCTCTGGCGGTGGTGGTGATGGGCCTGCTCATCATACTCGGCCTGATCCTGTGGGTCATCGCTACGGTGGCGCGGGGCGGGCTGATTGCCGGGGTCAACGACATCGCCGTTTCGGGCGTGTCCAGTTTTGGGCAGGCGTTTAACGCCGGCTTGGGCCGCATCTGGACGCTGTTGGGGATTTCCTTGCTGCCCGCGATTCCGGCGCTGTTTCTGGGTGTGGCCGGGATGCTATCCGGCGGACTGGCCTTCTTGTTGTTTAGCGCCGGCAGTATGCCGGCGATGACCGGCTTGATGGGCCTGATGGGGATTTTCATGGTGCTGGCATGTCTGGCCTCTCCGCTCCTGATCGTGCTCAATCTCTTGCGGGCCTTTGCCAATCGCGCCTGTATGCTGGAAGATAAAGGCATCTTCGCGTCTTACGGGCGCGGCGTCGAGGTGCTGTTCGCCAATATCGGGCCGGTGGTGGTGCTCTTCATCATCCAAATCGTCCTCAGCGTCGTCGTGGGCATGCTGTTGGGCGCGTCCGCTCTCTGCTGCTTGCTCTGGCCGCTGCTCATTTTGGCGCAAGGCGCTATCGAAGCCTACTTCTCGACCTTGTGGACGCTGGCTTGGCGCGAATGGACGCTCCCGGCAGCCGAAGGTTGGGCCAGATAGCGTGTGCTGAATACTCCGCGTGATCTCAAATCCGCAGAATGGACGGTGTCGCAAGACGGTGTTGGACGAGCCGTTGGGCGATGCCGTCCATCACGTTGGGGCGGGCGCGGCCGGCATCCCCGCGAGCGATGATGGCCTGGTGGGATAGCGTGGTGCGCAGCGTCGGCGCGGCATTGCGCCGCCGGCCGGCCCCGGAGATGCACGAGGCGGCGCGCGGGCAGCGCGTCTTTGTGGTACTCAATCCCGTGGCCGGCACCTCTGATCCAGAACGCTTGCGGCAGCTCATCACGCGGCGCTTGCGCGAGGCGCAATGGCATGTGGAAATTCACGAAACGGCGGCGGATGAGGACATTGCCGAGGTCACGCGCGACGCGCTGGCGCGGGGCTTTGACCTCTTCATCGCGGTGGGGGGCGATGGCACAGTCTCCGGCGTGGCCGCGGCGTTGATCGGCCGTGATGTGCCTGTGGGCATCATCCCGTCGGGCACGGGCAACGCGCTGGCCCGCGAGCTACACATCCCCCCGACGGCAGAGGGCGCGCTGGACTTGATCTTGGCTTCTGCCGCCACGTGCCGCATTGACGCCATTCAGATCACGGGCCACCATTATTTTATGAACGCCAGCATTGGGGTCAGCGCGCAGACCATCCGCGCTACTGAGCGCTCGATGAAGCGGCGAATGGGCTGGCTCGCGTATCTGGTGAGCGGCTTGAAGAAGCTGGTGGGGCTTCAGCCGGCGCACTTCACGCTTATTCTGGATGGCGAGCGGCAGCAGGTTCACGCCACGGACATCGTGATCGCCAATGGGGGGGAGTTGGGCCTGGGGGCCGGCGTGCCCGATATCCGCCTCGCCCCCGACACGCGCATTGATGATGGCGAATTCAACGTCATCATCATCCGCGCGCGCAATTCTTTGGACTATGTGCGGATTGCTTGGGGAATTCTGTTCGGTCAAAACCGGCATAATCCCCACGTCCGCTTCTTGAAAGCGCGGTACGTTTTTGTGGAGTCTGAGCGCAGGCTGCCTGTGCAAGCCGATGGTGAATTCATTGGATGGCAAACCCTGGAAGCTCGTATTGTTCCGCGTGCCGTGTGTTTTATTGTTGCACATAAGGGAGAATGATCGCGTATGGATGAAGAAATAACAGAAAACCGTCGCATAGCGATGTTGATTGATGGGGACAATGCGCAACCGTCCCTGATTGAAAAGATGCTGGCCGAGGCCGGCAAGTATGGCGTGGTGTCCATCCGGCGCATCTACGGGGATTGGACGCTGCCCACGATGAAGAGTTGGAAGGAGACGCTGAACATTCACGCCATCCAACCCATCCAGCAGTTCCAGTATACTACGGGCAAGAATGCCACCGACAGCGCGATGATCATCGACGCGATGGACATTCTCCACACGGCGAAGGTGGATGGGTTCTGCCTGGTGTCCAGTGACAGCGACTATACACGGCTGGCAACCCGTATTCGAGAGAAGGGGATTTTTGTGATGGGGATTGGCAAGAAGATGACGCCCCGCGCTTTTGTGAACGGGTGTGATCTCTTTGTTTACACCGAGAACCTGGAGCCGTCCAGAGAGCCGAAGCACGGCTCGTCCAAAGCGGATCCCCGCCCACTGCTGCGCTCGGCCTTCGAGATGGCGGTGCAGGAAGATGGTTGGGCCTCGCTCGGCCCGCTTGGACAGTACCTGCGCCAGCTCGATCCCGGCTTTGACTCCCGCACGTATGGCTACAAGCAGCTCTCGCAACTGATCAACGCTTACTCCGACCTGTTTCAGATCAAGCGCATCAAGCGTCGGCGGGGCACGTCAATCATCTACGTGCAGTTGAAAGACTGACGCTGGGCAGTT
>SLSP01000234.1 GCA_007130345.1 Thermoflexales bacterium | reverse complement strand
TTCGGCGGTTATACTCATTTTTGTTCCTCCTTATGCTAATGCGTGGGACAGTAGTTTACCATATTTGGCTGCATAACGCCAGGCTGCGCTTTCCAGAGTGTCGCGGCTTAAGTTGATACCCCCGCGCCCGAACTGCACACGCGCGGCGTTCACGTCATCTGTACAGATGAAAAGACCGGCATCCAAGCCCTCGAACGCGCGCATCCCACGCGCCGGGTGAGCGCTGGGCAAGTGGAATTGCGGGAATTCGAGTATATCCGCCACGGCACCCTGTGCTTGATCCCTAATTTCGAGGTCGCCACCGGCCAGATTATCAGCGCTTCGCTGGGCCCGACGCGCACCGAAGACGATTTCGTGGCCCACATCAGCCAAGTGATCGCCACCGATCCTGACGCGGAGTGGGTGTTCGTCACGGATCAACTCAACACGCACAAGTCAGCCGGTCTGGTAAACCTGGTGGCGCAAAAATGTCACATCGAAGAAGATTTGGGTTGTAAGGGCAAGTCGGGCATTCTCAAATCTATGAAAACACGCCAAGTGTTCTTGGAAGACCCGGAGCACCGGATTCGCTTTGTGTTTACGCCGGTTCATACTTCTTGGCTAAACCAGGCGGAACTCTGGTTCAGTATTCTTGTGCGCAAATTGTTAAAACGCGCCAGTTTCAATTCTCTTGAAGACTTGCAGCACCGCATCCTGAAATTCATTGACTACTTTAACGCCACGATGGCGAAACCCTTCAAGTGGACTTACACGGGCCGGCCGTTGGCGGCTTGAAACCCCCGAAGGATTTTAGCCGCGCTGTACTAGTATCAAGTTTCTAAAAAATCTTCGCGTCTTTACGTCTTGGCGTTAAAAACAGCGCTTCTCAAGCAAGCCGTATCATGACGCCGGCGGACACGCCCCATCCAGCGACTCACCCGCCCCCTCGAATTGGCTGGCGTAGAGCTTGTAGTAGAAGCCGCCACGCTCCAACAACTCGGCGTGGGTGCCGCGCTCGATGATGCGACCCCGGCAGAGCACGAGCACCTGGTCGGCGTTGCGGATGGTGCTCAGGCGGTGGGCGATGACGATGCTGGTGCGCCCCGCCATCAGCCGGGCCAGCGCGGCCTGGATGACGCGCTCGGTGCGAGTATCGACGCTAGACGTGGCCTCGTCGAGGATGAGGATGCGCGGGTCGGCGAGGATGGCGCGGGCGATGGCGATGAGTTGCCGCTGCCCCTGGCTCAGGCTCGATCCGCGCTCGCCTAGCTCGGTGGCGTAGCCGTCCGGCAGGCGGCGGATAAAGCTGTCCGCGCCAGCGGTCTCGGCGGCGGCGATGACTTCGTCGTCCGTCGCTTCCAGTTTCCCGTAGCGGATGTTGTCCAGTACCGTGCCGGAGAAGAGGAAGGTGTCCTGCAAGACCATGCCCACTTGCGCGCGCAGACTCTCCTGCTGGATGGCGCGCGCGTCGCGCCCATCGACCAGGATGCGGCCCGCGTCCACGTCGTAGAAGCGCATTAGCAGGTTGACCATCGTGGTCTTGCCCGCGCCGGTGGGGCCGACGATAGCGATCATCTCGCCGGGCTGCGCCTCAAACGAGACCTCGCGCAAGACCGGCTCATCCGCCGCGTAGCCAAAGGTCACGTCCTCAAAGCGGATGTGGCCCTCGGCCTCCGGCAACGGCGCGGCGTCGGGCGCGTCCTCGACCTCGGTGCGCTCGTCCAGCAGCGCGAAGATGCGCTCGGCGGCAACGATGGCCGTCTGCACCTGGGCGTAGAGCGTCCCGATCATCCGCACCGGCTGGAAGAAGCGCCGCACGTAGCCCAAGAAGGTGACGATGACGCCGACGGTGATCGCGCCCTCCAGCGCCATCATCCCGCCGACGCCGAGCACCAGGGCGACGCCGACGGTGCTGAAGATGTCCAGCGTGGGCCGGAAGGCCGCGTTGATGGTCTGCGCAGTGACGTTGGCATCGCGGTTGGCGGCGTTGACGCGCCGAAACTCGCGCAGGGTCTCCTGCTCGCGCCCGAAGGCTTGCACCACGCGCACGCCGGAGATGTTCGCCTCTAGCTCGGTGCTGACCTCGCCCAACTTCTCCCGCGACACCCGCGAGGCGGCCCGCACGCGCTTGGAGAAGAAGAAGGTGCTGGCGAACATCAGCGGGAGCACGATCATGCTGATGAGGGCCAGTTGCCAGTTGACGAAGAGCATCGCCACCAGCACGCCCGCCAGGAAGAAGATATTGCCCACGAACTGCGCCAGGCCCGCGTTGAGGGTGCGGTTGATGGCCTCGGTGTCGTTGGTGAGGCGGGACATCAGGTCGCCGGCCTCGCTGCGGTCGAAGAAGCGCAGCGATAGCTCCTGAAACTTGTGGAAGACCTGCTCGCGCATTGTGTAGAGCACGCGCTGGCCCACGGCGATGGTGATGAAGAATTGAAGCGTTTGCGTGAGCATCTCGCCGACGTAGGCCCCTAGCAGCAGCAGCATCGTGCGATGCAGGCCGGTCAGGTCGCCGGTGACGATGTGACGATCCACAGCCTCGCCGATGAGGTAGGGACTCGCCAGCTTGAAGAGCGCGTTGAGCACCACCAGTCCGCCGGCCAGCAGCAGCGGGGCAGAATGGGGACGCAGGTAATCGAATAACCGGCGCAACGTGACGCCGATGTCTTCCGCTTTATCGGCTTCGCGCGCCATGTGGCGACCGCGTGTCATCATTGGGCCACCTCCTCTGACAGCGCTGCATCGTAGAGGAGGACGTTCTCGCGGGTCTCCTCCGCGCCCTCCAACTGCGTGTAGTACAACTCCGCGTAGATGGCGATCTCTTCCATCAGCGCTTCGTGGACGCCGCGCGCCGCGATGCGGCCCTCGTCAATCACCAAAATCTGGTCGGCGTCGCGGGCGGTAGAGACGCGCTGCGCGATGATAAAGCTGGTGCGGCCCTCCATCAGCACTTCGAGGGCGCGGCGGAGCTTCAACTCGGTCTGGAAATCGACGGCGCTGGTGGCATCGTCGAGTATGAGGATGCGGGGATCAACCAGGAGCGCGCGGGCGATGGCGATGCGCTGCTTCTGTCCGCCGGAGAGCGACGTGCCGCGCTCGGCGACGGGGGTATCGTAGCCTTCGGGAAATTCGGTGATGAAGTCGTGGGCCTGCGCGGCCTGCGCGGCGGCGATGATCTCCTCTAGCGTGGCTTCCGGGCGGCCAAAGGCGATGTTCTCGCGGATGGTTCCGGCGAAGAGCAGCGTCTCTTGCAGCACGATGCCCACCTGTTGGCGGAGCGCGTCCAGCTTCACGTCGCGCACATCGATGCCGTCGATGAGGACGCGGCCCTCGGTGGGGTCGTAGAAGCGCGGGATGAGGTTGGTGAGCGAGGACTTGCCGGAGCCGGTCGCGCCGAGCAGGGCGATCTTCTGCCCTGGCTGTGCCTCGAAGCTCACGTCTTGCAGAATCCACGGCTGGCTCTCGAAGTAGCGGAAGCCGACGCCCTCGAAGGTCACGCGCCCCTGGATGTCGGGCAGGGGGCGGGCGTCGGGGCACTCCACGATGTCGATGCGGGCGTCGAGCACCTCGAAGATGCGCTGCGCGCCGGCGGCGGCCTGCGCGATGGAGGCCATCAGGAAACTGAGTAGGAAGATGGGGAAGATCGCCATCAAAATGTAGTTGGTGAAGGCCACCAGTTCCCCAATGGTCATGCGCGCTTCGATGACCTGGATACCGCCCACCCAGGTGACGCTCAACGTGGAGAGGTTGGCAATCAAGAAGATCAGGGGGATGGCGGTAGCGAGGATGCGCCCCACCTTGAGTTGCAATTCCATCACCGCCGTGTTGCGCGCGGCGAAGCGCTCGGTCTCGAAGGCGCGGCGCACAAAGGCGCGCACCACGCGCACACCGGCGAGGTTCTCCTGCAAGGTGACGTTGAGGGCTTCCAGACGCTTCTGGCCCTCGGTGAAGAGCGGGCGCGCAATCCGGTAGAAGAAGGCGAAGACGACCACCGCCACCGGGCCGAGGCCGAGCACGACGAGAGCGGTGGCGGGGCTGATCACGAACATCAGCACCAGGCTGCCCACCAGCAGACCGAGCGCGCCAATGGCCTGGAGCACGGCCATCCCCAGGAACTGCTGCACCAAATCCACGTCACTGGTGACGCGGGTGAGCAGTTGTCCGGTTTGCGCGCTGTCGTGATAGCTGAAGGAGAGGCGCTGAATCTTCTCGTAGAGCACGTTGCGCAGGTCGTAGGCCACGCCCTCCGAGACTTTCGCGCTAAGATAGCCTTCCAGGAAAGCGAACGCCGCGCGCAGCAGGGCAATGGCGACCATCGCGCCCGCGCCGATGAGGATGACGCGCGGCTGCTGCTCCGCCACGCCCAGGTCGATGATGCGCTGGCTGAGGGCCGGGATGACCAGATTGCCCGCCGTCGAGAGAATCAGCGCGAGCAAGGCGAGCAACGCGGGGCCTAGATAGGGCTTGAGAAACCGGAACGTGCGAAAGACAGATTTCAAGGGAGTGCCTCGTTATAGTGCGTATTGCGTATTGTGGCTGCTGTGTGCAAGTGAAGTCAAACGTCAAACGTTATGCTGAAATCAGGACGGGGTCACCATCACCAGATCATCGGCATAAGGCCGCCGGTAATCCACGCGCGGCAATCCCTCGCCGGAGTAGATCAGCGTCGTCAGAGAGCCGGTCGCCGGGTAACTGTCGGGGATACCGAAGCGATCCAGCGTGCGCTTGTTCGCCACGCGGAGCGGTTCGCGCATCGCGTTCAAGACCGTGAAGGCGATCACGTCACCGTGAGAGACGGCCACCACATGCTGCCCGGCATAGTCCTGCCGGATCTGTCGCATAAGCGCGCGGGCGCGGGCGGCGATGTCCTCCGGCTGATCGTAGTCCGCCGATTGCCCGGTGTACATATCCCAATCGCGGGCGGCCATCTCCTCGATGGGCCGCCCCTCGCAGCTCACGTTGATTTCGATGAGGTGCTCGGAGATGTGTGTGGGGGTATCGGGATGATACTGGAGCAGAATTTCCATCGTCTGCCGGGCGCGGAGCAGCGGGCTGCTAAAGAAGGCGGCGACGGATTCCCCGCGCAGCGCTTCGGCGGCGGCCTGCGCCTGTTGCCGCCCACCCTCGCTCAAGCCGAAGCCCGGTAGCCGCCCATAGATGATGTTCCCAGGATTGTGAACGTGTCCGTGTCGGACAAAGGTGATACGGGTAAGTGCTGGTGAAGTCATATAAAGTACCTCCAAAAGACAAAAGATAGTTCGTTCCGTTTGCAGCGTGCTGTTTTTGTGTTGCGTGTTGCGTGTTGCGTGTTGCGTGTTGCGTATTTACACCATATCGTGCCAGGCTCTCGCCGGATTGCCAAATCCGGCGGCTAGACGGGGATTTGGCAATCCCCTCGGAGCCAAGTGTGATGCGGGACGAAGACTTTGCGCTAGTAACCAATACGCAACACGCAACACGCAATACCGCAAAGTCAGTAATCCAGCGAAAAGTACCGCCGGTTGATGTCGGTCACTTCGGGATAGGGATGAAAGATGATCTGCACCGCCTGCCCGATGGGGACATCCAGCACGATCCAGCCGGTGGCCTCGCCGCCGGGGAAGAGCGTGGCGTCCAGGGCCGGCTCCGGCGCGATGATGGCGGGCGGCCAGCCGTCGGGATTGGCTGATGTGCTGAAGCTGCGCGCGTCGATGGCGGCGGTGCGCTCCCACGGGCTGATCAAGCGCGCCCGGACGTGGAGCAACAGATACTCTCGGCCCGGCAGCGGCGGCGTGTTGAAGGAGCTGACGGCCTCGATGCGCGCCCAGGCGTCCGCGCCCCGGAACAGCGCCGTGAAGGCCACGTCCCAATCGCGGGTGATGCCCGGCTCGCCTCGGTAGAGCGGCTGATCCGGCGTCGCGCCCCAGGCGGTAGCCTGCTCCGCGTGGAATTCCGGCGGGATGGAGACGGCGGCGGCTTCATCCAGGGCCAGGAAGTACAGCGGAGCGCCCGTGCCGCCGGACTGATACGCCAGGAGCATGTTGCCCTCGCCTGCGGCCACCGCGAAGGCCAGCCAGCCCCCGGCCTCGCGTCCGCCGGGCAGCGCGGCATCCAGCGCGGGGCCGGGCAACGCGAAGGGATCGTGAGCGTAGCGTGTGGCGCGGTCGCCGGTCGCGCTGAACTCCGTAGCCCGGATGGGCCGCCGGAGGGTTTCGGTGGTGGTGTTGCGCGCGACCACGCGCACCAGCAGATACTCGTAGCCGGGCGGCGGCGGCTGACTCAGGGCGTTGTCGGCGATTCTGGCCCAAGCCGCTTCACCGCGTACCACGTCCCGCGCCTGGAAGTTCCAACCTGGCACGATGGCCGTCCCGCCGGCGGGGAAGGGATGCCGGCGGCTGGCTCCCAGGGCTGTGGGATCGGGCTGCGCGGGGGATAGCTCGGCTTGCCGCTGCGCCGATTCCGCCATCTGCGTCAGCCGCGCGAAGGTCATGCCGCTGGCCTCGGCGGCGGCCAGCAGATCCGCCGCCGTGATCCGCGTGGCGGCGCACGCCTCGTACAGCATAGCGGCGACCTCGTCCGGGGTCAAGTCTGCCTGCGTCCACTGCCCGATGATGCCCTCCAATGCCGCCTGGTGATGCAACAAGCGGCCCTTGACCCCGGCCATCTCCGGCGGCGGCGTCCAGGCGTCCAGCGCGGCCCGCCCCTCGGCCTGGGTCAGCATCCGCAGGGCCATGCCCACCGCCAGAGCGTACTCCGGCGCGTCCTCCGCCGCGTGGCGCGTGGTCTCGGCCAGCGAGATTAGGCCCGCGCACGTTGTCGAAAGGGCCTGGGCATACGTCAGCGGCGGCCCCCAGCGCGCCAGAAGCTCGGCGTCTGTGGGAGGCGGGGGCGGCGTGGATGGCGTCGCGGTGGGGGGCGCGGGCGTCAGCGTTGGCGCGAGCGTGGGCGGCGGCGAGGTGGCGGTGGGCGGCGGCGAGGTGGCGGTGGGCGGCGGGGCCACCGGCGGCGCGATGACCAGATCGCGGACGATGCGCCATCCCGCGAAGAAGATCGCGCCCAGGCAGAGGAGCGCGCCGATGCCGAGCAAAACGCCGCGCCACGGGAATGTCTTCGAGCGGGCCGGGGGCGGCGCGTGCAATCGCTCAAGCGCTTGGCGGGCCGCGTGGCTGTGGGGATTGACCTTGAGGCAGGCTTCCAACACCTCGACACGCGCGGCGCGTTCCGGGTAGGTGCGGGCCAGCCAGAGCCACACATGCTCATCCCCCGGCGTCTCCCGCACAATGTCCAGCAGGATATCGCGGGCGGCTTCGCGCTGGCCCTGACGCGCCAGCGCCACGGCGTCCTCAAGCCGCGTCGTGACCATTTGGCGCACTGTATTGGCGCGGTTCGTGGTGTGGCTCCGGGAAGATGCGCTCGGCCCAGAGGATGCCCACGCCTTGCGCAGCCACGAAGGTCAGGAAGATGGCCGTCTGTTCCACGATGCGCTCCAGGCGGGTGACGGTGTGGAGGGGACGGTTCAAATGCACCAGATATAGGTAGCCTATGGCAATCATCCCAATGCCCGTGACGACGAGCAGGCCATAGAGGGTGTCGCCATCATTGCGGGGCCGTGCCAGGAAGCGCCGGGCCGTGACGCCCGACGCGATGCCGCCCGCCGTCGCGCCCAGGATGCCCACGAAGGTACTGCCCAGGGTGAGCGCGGGAATCTGTCCCATCAGGGCCAACAGCACGGTCACGCCGAGAGGCGCGCTCGTCAGGGCCAGCCAGAGCCACCACCGCTTTTTGGGGGACATTTTCACGCCTTGTGGTGCGTCCACACGCGCTGCGCGAGCTGCCATCCCATCAGGATGATGCAGACAATCCACCAGACCCGCGCCCACGGCCGCGTCTCGGTGAAGGTCAGGGAGAGCAGTACCATCACCGCCGCGACTTCGAGCAGCGGGGCGTAGGGGATCGCGCGGAAATACTGCGCGACCTTGTCGCCCTCGCGCCGGGCCTCGGCGTAGGCGTAGCTCCACGTCGCCAGGGCCAACGATAATCCCAACACACCGAGCGCGTTGGCAGCCAATCTCCACCAGTCGATCATTCTGAGCCTCCGTCCGGCAGTCCGTAGATGGGCAAGGGCTGTTGTTTCCCGCGCACCTCGATCTCGCCGAATGCCTGCAAGGGGATAGCGTCCGTGAGGGCGCGCGCGGTCGTCTCGCTGACCAGCAGCGCGGTGGCAAGGGACTTGGTCAGCGACTCCAGGCGGCTGGCGACGTTGACGGTATCGCCGATGACCGTGTATTCCAGACGCTCTTCGCTGCCGACGTTACCGGCTACAATCGGCCCGGTCGCCACGCCGATGCCGATGCGCAGGGCCGGTTCGCCGCGCGCGCGCTGCCCCGCGTTGAAGGCGTCCAGCGTCTTGAGCATCGCCTGGGCCGCTTGCACCGCGCGCGTGGCGTGTGCCGGTTCGGGATTTAGCGGGGTGCCGAAGACGGCCAGCAGGCTATCCCCGCCGAATTTGTTGACCAGGCCGCCGTGGCGGGTGATGGCCTCGGACATTTTGTTGAAGTAGCGGTTGAGCAAATCAATAATCGCCTCCGGGCCGAGTTGCTCGGTCAGTCCGGTGAAGCTGCGGATGTCGGCGAAGAGCACGGTGGCCTCGGTCAGTTGTCCGCCAAGCTCCGCGCCGTAGGTGATGGCGTGCGTGGCGACTTCGGGCGTCACGTAGAGGCTGAACAGGTGGCGGATGGTCTGCTCCTGGCGCAGGCCCGTGAGCATCGCGTTGAATCCGGCGATCAGGTCGCCCAACTCGTCGTTCTGTGTGACGGGCAACTGCGCGTCCAGGTCGCCCCGGCGGACGTCGCTCATCCTCTCGCGCAAGCTCTCGATGGGTTGCACCAGCGACGCGCCCAGGGTCAAGCTCAACGTCACGGCCATCAGCACGCCCACGCCCACGACAAACATCTGCAAGCGCAGCATGTGGGGGAGCCAATCCACAGGATTGGCGGCCTGGGCGATCTGCGTTGTCTGCGCGTAATCCAAAAACGCCAGGACGATCATGGGCAAGGTCATCATCACAAAGAGCAGCGAAATGCGCCGCCGCACGGTGATGCGGAAGGCCGAGGTCTCGCGCAGGTCGCCTTCGGGGAAGAAGATGGGCATCTCTGCCCCCCAGATCCGCTCCGTGAGGAAGTAGTTGATGAGGCCCACAACGGATCCGGTGAGTATGGCGACGCTCGAAAATATCATCAAAGCGTTCTGCCAGTTGTCGGCGTTCAACAGCCCCATGAGGACGCCGGCCACAAACCACATCGCCATCGAGATAAAGGCACTCTCGG
>SLSP01000127.1 GCA_007130345.1 Thermoflexales bacterium | reverse complement strand
TTTACCTCCTTAAAAGGGTAGGATTTTTCCATAGACCCACAACATCTCTATATTATACTAGAAACACAGAATATGCAACCCCCGGCATTGGGAATAATCGCATCTCGTTCAAAATCGCTCCAAGTCCCCGCCCTGGCCCGATATACGCGGAAAGTTTGACATTCTTACCTGCTATGATACAATACGGTAAATTTCATGCAGGCCGTCCAAATTGAGCAAGTAATCAAGTCTTGCAAAGAAGGAAGGAAGAGGAGTCGGAAGTGGAAGAACAAAAGGGTACCCCAAGCGAACCCATGACCATGGAGAATTGGGAGGAGAAACTGGAAGAATCGCTGGCAGGAAGTGAGCTTAAACGCGGACAGATGCGCGACGGCATCATCATAGCCATCCGCAATGACGGGATGGTCGTGGATATTGGATCCAAGCGCGACGGCTTCGTGCCTGCGGATGACCTGAAAGAGTTGGAAGACACAACTTTCGAGGCAGGTCAGGAAGTCAATGTCGTCGTTACTAAGCTCCACGGTTCAGATGGCAATGTCGAGCTATCTGTATCGCAAGCGTTGATGCAAGAGGACTGGGAACGCGCCGAGGCGTTGCTGGAAAGTCAGGAGGTTCACGAAGCCACTGTGTTGGCAGCCAACCGGGGCGGGTTGACCATCGAATTCGGCCACTTGCGCGGCTTCATTCCCATGTCGCAGTTAATCGGTTTTTCTCGCATCCGCCAGGCTGCCGAGCGTCACCGACGTTTAAGCGCGTTGGTGGGGAACCCCATTATGCTCAAGGTGATCGAAGTGAACCGCCGCCGCCGGCGGCTCATCCTCTCACAGAAAGCCGCCATCAAGGAATGGCGCTCTGAACGTCGGGCTAATCTGCTCACCGAGTTGGAAGCCGGACAAGTGCGCCGCGGTCGCATCAGTCAGATCACCGACTTCGGCCTGTTCGTCAATCTGGGCGGGCTGGACGGTCTAGTTCACATTTCGGAACTATCCTGGGGCCGCATCGAGGACCCCAGCGAGATTTACCAGCGCGGGCAGCGCGTCAAGGTCAAAGTGCTCAACATTGACCGCGACCGTCAGCGCATCGGCTTGAGCATCAAAGCCCTGGCCCCCGATCCCTGGGAAGCCGCGCCTGAGAAATATCAGGAAGGCGACCTGATTGAGGGCAAGGTCAGCCAGGTTGTGGACTTTGGCATTTTCATAGAACTCGAACCGGGTGTCGAGGGACTGCTCCACAACTCCGAGTTGGGCGATATGGAACAACGGGAAGAGTTGGAAACGGGACAAGGGATCCTCGTCAAGATCATCCGCGTGGAGCCTAACCGCCGCCGCATCGGCCTGAGCGTCCGCCGCGTCCGCCGCGAAGAGTGGGAAGAATGGACCGCCGCCAAAGCCGCCGCCGAGCTTGAGAACGAGTTAGAGGAAGAAGACATCGACGACTACGAAGAGGACGACTTCGATGACGATACGGTTGATGACGAAGAGGACACCGCTTCCCCAGAAGAAGAGACCGAAGCCGAAGTAGAAGCAACCGCTGAAGAAGAGGCCGAAGTCGTTGAGGCAGTAGCCGCGCCGGCCGTCGAGGTCGAGGCGCACGACGAAGAAGAAACCGAGGCGGAAGTTGAAGCAAAAGCTGAGGAAGAGTCTGAGGTCGTCGAGGTCGAGGCGCACGACGAAGAAGAGACCGCAGCGGAAGTTGAAGCAGAGACCGAAGAAGAGGCCGAGGTCGTCGAGCCGGTAGCTGAATCGCCCATCGAGGACGAAGAAGAGACCGAGGCAGAAGTTGAAACAGAGGCCGAGGTCGTCGAATCGGTAGCTGAATCGCCCATCGAGGACGAGGCAGAGACCGAAGCAGAAGTTGAAAATACCGCTGACGAGTCGCCAGAAACCGGCGCGGAAGCAGTGGATTAGCAGGAGAGCATCCGGATGGGAAAGAAAGAAGAGAAGATCGTTGTTGAGGGAACCATCATTGAGGCCCTGCCTGGGACACAATTCCGGGTCGAGTTAGATACCGGCCACGAAGTTCTGGCTTACCTATCCGGTAAAATGCGCAAATACTATATCCGCATCCTGCTAGGGGATCGGGTGCGGGTTGAGCTTTCACCCTACGATTTGACGCGCGGCCGTATCGTCTACCGCTATAAAAAACAGCGCGCCAATCCCGCAACTTAGCGTTACTCTATCTTTGAGTCCCCTGAAAAAGTCCAAAAATCCGATTTTTCCACACGACGCGATCTACTACATATAGTATCAAGTTTCTAAAAATCGGATTTTTTAGGGTTCTTTCAATAGAGTCTATCTTTTAACGAAGAAAAGCCGCCCTGATCAGGGCGGCTTTTTTGTGTGTAATAAATGACCCGATACCGCCCTAGGGCAAATTCAACTTACTCAAAATTGCGCCGCGTCCCCTACCCCATGCCAGGAAAACCGCCTCGATGCTACCCAGAGAGCGACTCGATGACTTCAGCGTCCCCAAGGGGAACGGCAGTTTGCAGGTTCTCTAACTTGAGTATAATCAAAGGAAGCTCAAACTACCCAAGAAAGGAGCCTGAAGCATGTTTATCGTCCACGTTTTTGTCCACGTCAAAGAGAATGCTATCGAGGCGTTCAAAGCCGCCACGCTGGAAAACGCGCGCAACAGCGTGCAGGAGCCGGGTATCGCCCGCTTCGACGTGATCCAGCAGCGCGATGACCCCGCGAAGTTCGTCCTCGTTGAAGTCTACCGCACGTCCGAGGATCCCGCCGAGCACAAGAAGACGGCGCATTACGCGCAGTGGCGCGATGCCGTCGCCGAGATGATGGCCGAACCGCGTTCCAGCATCAAGTACGCCAACGTTTTCCCGGATGAAGCGGGGTGGGATTAGATGCGCTTTGAATTCGCTACTGCTACCCGCATTGTTTTTGGCCCCGGCACGCTGAAAGAGGTCGGCGAGCACGCGGCGGCGCTCGGCGAGCGCGCCCTCGTCGTCACGGGGAGCACGCCCAAACGCGCCGCGCCCTTGCTCAAACGGCTGGAAGCCGCCAGCGTCGCGGCGACGCCCTTCGCGGTGGCGCGCGAGCCGACTATCGACCTGGCCCGCGCGGGTGCCGAGGCGGCCCGCGCCGCCGGCTGCGATCTCGTGATCGGCTTCGGGGGAGGCAGCGCCATCGATGCCGGGAAGGCCATCGCCGCGCTGCTCACCAATCCCGGCGATCCCCTCGACTATCTGGAGGTCATCGGGCGCGGCCAGCCGCTCGTCGCGCCGCCCGTGCCATACATCGCCATCCCCACGACGGCGGGAACGGGCGCGGAAGTGACCCGGAACGCGGTTCTGGCCTCGCCGGAGCACCGCGTCAAGGTGAGCTTGCGCAGCCCGCTGATGTTGCCGCGCCTGGCCCTGGTCGATCCTGAGCTGACCCGCTCGATGCCGGCCGAGGTCACGGCCAGCACCGGCCTCGACGCGTTGACGCAGGTTTTGGAGTCTTACGTCTCGCACCTGGCGAATCCTCTGACCGACGCCCTCTGCCGCGAGGGGCTGATGCGAGCGGCAGGCGCGCTACCGCGTGTGTACAAAGTCGGCCACGACCTCGACGCGCGCGCGGATATGGCCCTGGCGAGCCTCTTCGGAGGACTGGCTCTGGCGAACGCCAAGCTGGGCGCAGTCCACGGCCTGGCCGGCGTCCTCGGGGGGATGTTCGACGCGCCGCACGGGGCGGTATGCGGGCGGCTGCTCCCCTTTGTGATGGAAGCCAATATCGAAGCGCTGCGTCAACGCGAGCCGGAGCATCCCGCGCTGGATCGCTATCTCGATGTGGCCGCCATCCTCACTGGCGATTTCGAGGCGGAGCCGCTCGATGGGGCCGACTGGATCCGCGCCCTCTGCGAGCATCTCGACGTGCCCGGCCTGGCAATCTACGGTATCACCGAGGCGGATTTCCCCACCGTGATTGAGAAGGCCGCGCGCTCCAGCAGTATGCGCGGCAATCCCATCCCCTTGACCGAGGAGGCGTTATGGACTATCTTGACTACCGCGCTGTAAGTCACGGACGCGCTGCTTCTGGGGGGCGATAGATGCGCGCGTTAGCCGGGCGTGATACTTCTCCCGCGCCGCTCAATACCGCGCCGGTGCCGGAACTGGCCGACATCATCGACGTGGCGGCGATTCAGTCCATGATGGATGACTTCTACGCCCTCACCCATATCGGCATCGCGCTGGTCAATCTCCGGGGAGAGGTGCTTGTCGCCACCGGCTGGCAGGATATTTGCACGCAATTCCATCGCGTACACCCGGAGACGCGCGCCAACTGCATCGAGAGCGATACGCAACTCTCGCAAGGTGTGGAACCCGGCACGTTTAAGGCGTATCACTGCAAAAACGGCATGTGGGACATTGTCACGCCCATTGAGGTCGGGGCGAAGCATGTGGGCAACCTTTTCCTGGGCCAGTTCTTCTACGCGGATGAGGTGCCCGACGAGGCGTATTTCCGCGCGCAGGCCCGGCAGTATGATTTCGACGAATGCGCGTATCTCTCGGCTATGCGCCGGGTGCCCCGCTGGGATCGGGAGCGGGTGGATACGGTAATGCGCTTTTATGCCCAGTTGGCCCAGCAGATTTCCAGCTTGAGCTATGCGAACCTGACCCTGACCCGCACCCTCGCCGAGCGGGACACGCTGCTGGTCTCCTTGCGCGAGAGCGAATCGCGCTTCCGCACGCTCTTTGAGACGATGACCGAGGGCTTTGCGCTGCACGAGATCGTTTACGACGCGGCGGGGCAAGCCGTCGATTATCGCATCCTCGATGTCAACCCCGCCTATGAGCGCCATACCGGCGTGTCCGCTGCGGACGTGGTCGGGAAGTTGGCTACGGAAGCCTATGGAGCGGCGGAGCCTCCCTATCTGGCGCGGTATGCCGAAGTCGCGGCGACTGGCAATCCCATGATGTTTGAGGTGTACTTCGCCCCGATGGAACGCCACTTCCATATCTCGGTCTTCTCGCCCACGCGCGGGCGATTCGCCACCGTCTTTGAGGACATCACCGAGCGTAAACAGGCGCAAGAAAAGCTGCGCGAGTACGCGGAAAAGTTGGAGCAGATGGTGGATGCGAAGGTGCGCGAGTTGGCAGAGGAACGCGCCAAAGCGGTGCAGATGGACAAGCTCGCGGCGCTGGGCGAGATGGCGACCAGCATCGCGCACGAGTTGAAGCAGCCGCTCTCGGCCATCGGGTTGGAGGCGGGGTATCTCCAGCAGGTGGCGATCAAGGCCCGGCAGGAGCGCGCGGGGAGGCTCTGCGAGCTGCTGAACGCCGAAACGTTAGAGAGCCTCGGCGATACGGTGGAGGCGGATGTCGAGCGCTGCCGCCGCATCATCGACCATCTGCGCGATTTCGGGCGCATCTCGCGGGAGCCGCCCTCGTTGGTGGACTTGAATCAGCCGATTCAGGATAGTTTCATCATCCTGGGGGAGCGACTCCGCGAGAGCAAGATCAAGGTACACCTCGATTTGGCCGATGACCTGCCGTTCATTCTGGCCGATCCCTACAAGTTGGAGCAGGTCTTCCTCAACCTCATCAGCAATGCCCGACACGCTATGATGCGGCAAGCGGAAATTCTCCCGGAGTATCAGAAGGCGCTGCACATCGCCACCAGCCTCGAGGACGGCGACGTGGTGGCTAGGGTGCGCGACAACGGCAGCGGCATCCCCGACGAGCTCCTCCCGCGCATCTTCGACCCCTTCTTCACCACCAAGCCGCGCGGCGAAGGCACCGGGTTGGGCCTGGCTATCAGCTACGGCATCGTCACCGGATTCGGCGGCGAGATCGCGTGTGAGAGCGCGCTCGGTGAGGGCACGACCTTCACGCTGCGCTTCCCGGTGCCGTGACGGGTGCGGGTGTCCTGGGGAGGCCCTCGCGTTGGGTGGCTGTGCCGGGCGTCGTGCAGGCGGGGCATCGCGTGGCTTCTGGGCAGGCCGAGGATGGCCTCTATCCCCAGGGCAGCATCGTGATGCAGACGCCCTTTTTCCTGGCGCGGGGGCTGGACTTGCGGCCCTTCCATCCCGCGACGCTCAACATCTCCATCGCGCCGCGCTCGTTTGTGCTACGCGCGCCGGCGTTGACCTTCCGCCAGGTCGCGTGGACGGCGCTCCATCCGCCAGAGGACTTCTCCTTCTCGCGGTGTCGCGTCCATTTTGAGGGCCACGGTTACTCCGCCTGGATTTACTACCCGCATCCAGAGACCAAAGCCCGGCATTTCCAGGCCCCCGTCGTCCTGGAGATCATCGCGCCCTTTATCCAGGGCCTGGGATATGGTTGTCGCGTGGTGGTGGAAGTCCAGCCGGACGAAGTAGACATTGTCTGAGCAGGAGGGGAAAATGCGCAAACTCGAAGTCGTCACGATTATCGGCGTCGCGGCGGGATGGTGGCTGCTGCTATTCTCCGTCGCGGCGCTGATGATGTTCTGGCGCGTGGATAACGAACCCGGCGTGGCGGCAGAGATCGCCCGCCCGTACTTGATCGCGGCCCTCGTCTCGTTCTTCAGCGGCGGGCCGCTCTTCGTCGGCAGCAACCTCTACTTGCTGCTGGCAACGCAGACGAAAACCGCGTTGCTGATAGCCTGGGCTGTAGTCATCGGCATCACGGCCATGGCGTGCCTCTTCTCGCCCCTGCTGCTGATCTTGATGGTGTGAGTTGGTCTGACTCGCGGACGAATTCAACTCTGAGTCCCCTGAAAAAAGTCCAAAAATCCGATTTTTCCACACGCGACCACCTAACTATATGAAATTCGCACGCGGAAAATCTACATCTCGTATCAAGTTTCTAAAAAATCGGATTTTTTAGGGTTCTTTCAGTAGAGTCAGATCTCAGCAAGCCGAAAATCTCACGCAAAGCCAGCCTTCGTAAGTTTTTTTGCTATTCGCCCTTCACAAGGAGATTTTATGCCCGACATTGCGAAACAACCCTTTGGACGTACCAGCCACCTGAGCACGCGCGCGATCTTCGGCGCGGCGGCGCTGGGCAACGTGACCCAGGAGGAGGCCGATGCCACGTTACAAGTCCTGCTGGACTACGGCATCAACCACATCGACACCGCGCACTCCTACGGCGATGCCGAAGAGCGCATCGGCCCGTGGATGGCGCGGCACCGCGACAAGTTCTTCCTCGCCACCAAGACCGATAAGCGCACGCGCGACGGGGCCTGGGAGGAGCTGGAGCTATCGCTGGAGCGGATGCGCACCGACCACATCGACCTGTGGCAGATGCACTATCTCGTCGATCCAGCGCAGTGGGAAACAGCGATGGGGCCGGGCGGCGCGCTCGAAGCCTTCGTCGCGGCCCGCGAGCAGGGCATCGTCCGCTTCCTGGGCGTCACCGGCCACGATGTCGTCATCCCCAAGATGCACCTCCGCAGCCTGGAACGCTTCGACTTCGACGCGGTGCTGCTGCCCTACAACTATCCGCAGATGCAGAACCCGGAGTACGCGGCGGACTTCGAGGCGCTGCTGGCGCTCTGCCAGGAGCGAAACGTGGCCGTGCAGACCATCAAATCCCTCTGCCGCCGCCCCTGGCCCACCGACGCCACGCGCGATCACGCCACCTGGTACGAGCCGTTCGAGGCGCAGGCCGCCATCGACAAGGCCGTGCATTGGGTCCTGGGCGATCCCCGCGTCTTCCTCAACACCACCGGCGATATCTACCTGCTGCCCAAACTCCTCGACGCCGCCACCCGCTTCAAAGCACGTCCCGCAGATGCCGAGATGGACGCTTTGGTAGAGACGTGGGATATGAAACCGCTGTTCACCTGATTTTGGATTTTAGATTGTGGATTTTGGACATCTGACGTTTGACCCAACCGTAACACTTCAGTTTTGTGAGCAAACTGCTCAAAAATAGCTCGAAGTCCCCGTCTCGGGGACGGCTCAAGCGAACACTACCGGTCTAGCCGCCCCCGGGACGGGGGCTTGGAGCATGCTCATAAAACTGATCGGTTACACCCAACCTTTTAAGGAGGAACCCAATGCACTACCGTTATCTGGGCCGTACTGGAATGAAAGTGAGCGAAATCTGCCTGGGGGCGATGACCTTCGGGCGCGAAACTCCCGAAGATGAGAGCTACGACCTGCTGGATCGCTTCGCCGAGGCCGGCGGCAACTTCATCGACACCGCCAACGTCTACAGCCGGGGCATCTCCGAGACCATCGTGGGGCGATGGCTGAAACAGCAACGCCGCGAGGACTACGTCATCGCCACCAAAGTGCGCTGGCCGATGGGCGATGGCATCAACGACACGGGCCTGAGCCGCAAACACATCCTCGCCGCCGTCGAGGCCAGCCTCAAGTGCCTGCAAACCGACACCATCGACCTGTATCAGATTCACGGATGGGACCCCGGCACGCCGCTGGAAGAGACCCTGGGCACGCTGCATCAGCTTGTGCAGAGCGGCAAAGTACGCTACATCGGCGCGAGCAACGTCACCGGCTGGCAGTTGCAGAAGGCCATCGACATCAGCCGCGAGATGGGCTGGGAGCCATTCGCGTGCCTGCAACCGCTCTACAACCTGCTGGATCGCGCCATCGAGTGGGAACTGCTGCCCGTCTGCGCCCACGAGGGCGTCGGCGTGATCCCGTGGAGTCCGCTGCGAGGGGGCTGGCTCAGCGGTCGCTATCGCCGGGGGATGGAAGGCCCGCCCGCCGACAGCCGCGTGGAAGAGGCCGGCAAGCGCGGATGGGGCGAGGCGTGGGACGTGTACGACAACGAGCGCACCTGGAGCGTCATCGACACGCTCATCGAAGTGGCCGAAGCCGTCGAGCGGACGCCGGCCCAGGTCGCGCTGCGCTGGCTGCTCCAACGGCCCGGCGTCACCGCGCCCATCATCGGCGCGCGCGTGATGCGCCACCTGGAAGACAACCTCGGCGCGGCGGACTTCACCCTCTCGGAAGAGCAGATGGCCGCGCTCAACGCCATCTCCGACATCGCGCCGCCCTATCCCTACGATATGATGCCGCGGATGGAACAGGAACGAGGCCGGTAGGCTTCGGCCGATAGGCTTCGGCCGGTAGGCTTCGGTCGGTAGGCTTCGGCCCCGACGTACCCTTAAACGCACTGGGTGGGCGGCTTCTCGAATGGAGGCCGCCCTCCCTCTCTGTTACGGCGCTGTCACCGTGATGGTGTCCAGGATGGCCTCGTTCCATTGCACCCAATCGCTATCCGGCAACATCCGCTCCATCGTGACCGAGTTATAGACGCCCACACCGAGCAAATACTCCCCCGGCGCGAGATCGGCGGGGATTGCCAGGTGGCGTACCTCGACGATGTACTCAT
>SLSP01000453.1 GCA_007130345.1 Thermoflexales bacterium | reverse complement strand
ACACGCGACCTACTATATATATGAAATTCGCACGCGAAAAATCTACATATAGTATCAAGGTTCTAAAAAATCGGATTTTTTTGTTTTATCCGTGAAATCTGTGTTCATCCGTGTCCCAAACAGGGTGACTTTTGCGGTATTGCCAATTTATCACCGGTGCGGCGGCTAAGAGACATCCACCAGGAGAGCTTGCGCCGCCACATGATCGAAGCCGACGGGCCAGCGTGTCCGCGCGTCGTAGCGCGCGCCCTTGAGCCGTGCCCAGACCAGGTGCGCGTGTTCGAGGTTGGCCCCGGTGAGATCGGCTCCGGAGAGGTCGGCGCGTGGCAAGCGCGCCCACATCATCTCCGCGCCGCTCAGGTGGGCGTTGCGCAGGATCGCGCCTTCCAGGTTAGCCGTGACCATAAACGCCCACTCCAGATGCGCGGATTCCAGATGCGCGCCGACAAGATTGGCCCCGGCCAGGTTCGCGCCGATGAGTTCCGCGCCCTCAAGCCGGGCGTTGAGCAGGTTGGCCCCGGCGAAATGGGCCGCAGCCAGGTGCGCCCGTGAGAGATCGGCCTCGCTCAAGTCGGTTTCTCCCAGACGCGCCCACTCCAGATGCGCGCGGGCCAAGTGCGCGTGTCGCAAATCCGTGCCCGCCAGATGCGCTTCGATCAATGAAACGTTCTCCAGATACGCGCCGAAGAGATCGGCGTCGGTGAGAAAGATGACCCCCGGCCCTTCGGTGATCAGGCCCGATTCGTAGAGGAATTGCACGACCTGGCCCTTGCGCACACAATTATCCTGAAGGCACCGCAGGATTTCTAAGGTGGCATTGCGCGCGGCGTCCCGCGCTTGACTGGTGACTTCCGCAGTCCGCAGCCCCTTGTGCTCCAGGAGATACTTCACCTCAGTGAAGTACTCGTCCAGGAGATGTTGTTGTTGCCGGTCGCGCACCACAGCCTCGGCGTCGGAGGTGGACGTGGTGAGCGGGCGGTCGATATCGCAGAGATCGTAGAACGAGGTATCCAAAACCTCCTGGCTCAACCAGTTGCAACTTTCCAGAATGCGCAGCCGGCTGACATAGAGGGCCTCCGACGGCCCATCCGCCAGGGTCTGTTGAAGGTTTTTCATCAGCCGATGCTGCAAGACCAGTATCTCACTCAACCGGGGATGCTCCTGCCCCATCAAGGACATCAGCTTGCGTATCCCCATCCGGTAGTGCTCAAAATGTGCTTGTTCCATAGTAAACTCCATCACTGATGCGCTGTACTCGGCGGGCGGTCATCGCCTCGATAGCTCGAAAGTCTGAAGAAAGCGTCCGGTAGTCTAGAACCAGTATAACGTATCTCGATAGCCGGGTCAAAGTCCGCGCGTGACAATTCCGTTGCAGAACCGGGGCAAATACTCTGACGACGGCAGAGTTCATTTTGAAGTATCTGCTGACAAGAACTGCTTGACACTTTCCGGCGTCAAACGTGAAACGTGAAACGTCACGGAATCCATGATTGACCTGGATTTGCCTATCGGAAGTCAAAATCCTCTGTATCTTGGCATTGGGTTTGACGTTTGACGCATGACGTTTGACGAGCCGTTAGCACACAGCAAAATATTAAGTAGTTTTCTTTCGAGAATGAACCGCGCCCTGATGCCCAATTCTCGGTAATCAGGAGGCGTTAAAAGCTGTGGTTAATGGGACGGATTCCCGTATGTTTTTTTGTTGACTTTCTCTCGCAAGGCTCTATACTAAAAAGTGACGGCGTACCAACGCTCAAAAATTCCCCAGAAGCACACAGTCTCAGGTTCAAGGAGGGTGAGATGACCATCAGTTTGCATTGGCCTATCCGGTCGGGCCACATCACGCAGAAATTTGGCGAAAATCCCCATGTCTATCGCAAGTTCGGGCTTCCAGGTCACGAAGGTATCGACTGGGCCGCGCCGATAGGGACGGAGCTTTACGCTGTGGCCGACGGCTTCATCAGCGATGTGCGGCTTGACGGCAATATTGACCCGCGCACCAGGCCCTATGGCAACCAGGTGCGCATCCGACACGCCGATGGCTATTCCTCCATCTACGCGCATCTCTCAGAAGTGTTGGTGACGCGCGGGCAGTTTGTGAAGCGCGGGCAACTCATCGGGCTGGTGGGGAACACGGGCCATTCCACCGGGCCACATCTGCATTATACCCTCAAAAAGCAAGGTGCCACGGCAAGGGGCGAGACCAACTTCCCCCACGACATTATCGACCCAATGCCGTACCTCGACCACAGCACGAAGGACAGCGACGGCGTGCAGCCCGTGGCTCCGGAGACGCCCACGCTAGAGGTGCAAGTCGATAGTCCGAGTGTGGGCTATCTGAACGTGCGCCAATCGCCTTACGTGGGCGCGCCCCTGGTGACGCGGGTGGATCACGGCGCGCTGCTCGGCGCTTTAGAGGATGAGAGTATCGCGCGGGCCAAAGTGGGGCAAGCCAATCAATGGCTCTGGATACGCACAGCCGATGGCAAGGAAGGGTACACGGCGGCCTGGTATCTCAAGCTGCCGGAAGGCGCGCCGCCCCCCCCGCCCCCCGACCCGGTCATCCTCGCCACCGTCAGCAGCGACGGCATCCCGCTCAAGTTGCGCACCGGCCCCGGCACCCAACACCCCATCATCACCACGATGCCCGACGGCTCCACGGTGATCGTGTTGGCCTCGGAGCAGGAGATGCGGCGCAAGATCGGCAGACGCGGCGAGTGGTTGGAGGTGCAAGGCCCCGGCGGCGAGAAGGGCTATTCGGCGGCGTGGTATCTCAAGCTGGAATCCAGCGAACCGCCGGTACCGGAGCCGCTCCCCAACGCCGGCCGCCCCACCGACTACGTGGTGGTGGAAAGCCCGAAGTTCGGGTTGCGCGTGCGCGCCAGGCCGACCGTACACAGCGAGCAGGTCTGGTGGGTGCCGCACGGGACGCCGCTGGAATCGCTGGAGGATGCGGCCACCACCGGGCGCAAGGTCTCCAATCAGGGCCAGTGGATCAAAGTGCGCACGCCCGCGCTGTGGGAAGGCTATGTGGCAGCGTGGTACACGCGCTATCCCAAAGTGGAGGATAACCGCCGGCCCACCAACGCGCACACCCTGCCGACGGGCCTCTCGCCGCACATCTTCGGCATCCACGCGGTGACGCTAGGGGATGATCCGCACACGCGGGACGCTATCCGGGGCCTGTATCACGGGACGAACAAGCGGGGCTGGATTTTCTTCACGGAGCAGTGCGGAAGTCACCCGGAGCACCTCGGCCCCAACGAGACGGTGCGCCAACGGCTCTGGGATTGGGCCAGCCAGGGTTACGGCGTGATTGTACGCCTCAACAACGGGTACGAGCCGCACGGGACGTTGCCTAAGGCTGCGGATTACGACCGCTTCGCCGAGGCCGCCGCCAAGTGGTGCGAGTTGTATCTCAAGCGCCCGGAACTGGCGGAGAGCGAGTACGTGTGGACGATCCAGATCGCCAACGAGCAGAATAATCCCCGCGAGCACCCCGGCGGCTTCGAGCATCCCACCGAGCACATCACGCCGGAGATGTACGCGGAGGCATTCAACAAGGCGTATGCCGCCATCAAGCGGGTGCTGCCCAACGCCGTAGTCTGCACCGGCGCGGTAGACCCTTACAACTTTATGGAGTGGAAACTGATAGGCTACCCACCCTACCGCCCCATCGACTACTTCGACAAGATGCTGGCGGGCATCGACCACCTGGACGGCGTGATTTTGCACGCCTACATCCACGGCCCGGACCCGGCGGCTGTGACCAGTCTGGCGCGCTTCGGCGACGGCACCGGCCCGCTCTGGGATCACTACTTCGATTTCCAGATTTACCGGCTGTTTATGGAGCGCATCCCGCACAAGTGGCGCGACACGCCGGTCTACATCACCGAGATGAACCACATCTGCCGCCCGCCCGCTGCGCCTGAGTGCAGCGATCCCCACGCGATGGGCTGGGTCAGCCACAACACTGGCGTGGTGAAGGAAATCTACAAAGAGATCGACCGCTGGAATCGCACGCCCTACACGCAGCAGATTCGATGCGGCCTGCTCTACCGGTGGATGGGCGATGCGTGGAGCATCTACGACAAGCCGGGCGTGCTAGAAGACTTCCGGCAATCGCTATCCAGCGACTACCGGTGGCGCGCGCCCGCGCCGGCGACGAGCCACTTTGCCTTCAACGTCGAGCCGAAGTTCCGCGCGCAAAAGGCGGAACCCGTCCGGGAGCGCGCCTTGCGCAAATCGGACAACCTCAAGCGGCTGTGGGGCATCGGCGCGAAGACGGAGCAGGCCCTCAACCTGGCCGGTATCTACACCTACGAGATGCTGGCCGCGCTGACGCCGGACGAACTGCGCGATCTCTTGAGCGAAGTCAGCCTGCGCCCGCGCTACCTGGAAACCTGGCCGGAGCAGGCCCAATTCGCCGCGCTTGGCCACTGGGACGCCCTGACAAATTTCCTGAACCAACGTTTCCCCCAACCGCTGTAAGCGACGCGGGGCACGACTGCAACGAGACAGCGCGGCCTTTCGGGGTCGCGCTGTCTGTTTTTGAATGCCGGATAGCGCACCCGAAGATCACAGCAGTTGGTCTACGCGGATTTTCTGCTATACTGACCCTGACTGTCGAACACCATCCCAAAAGGACGTATGCCGTGGCAAAAAAGCGAAAAAAGCGGGCACCGAGGAACAGAACCATCACCCTTACGGAGACCGAACAGCAACATTATCGTGCGCGGCTTCTCCAATTGCACAAGGAAACCCTATTACAAGAGATCGTTGACCGCACAATCTGCCAGGATATATTCGAGATAGTAGACTGGCTACCAGAACACTCTGTCGATCTTCTGTTTGCCGACCCGCCCTACAATCTTTCAAAAGCCTTCAATGCCGTGTCGTTTGCCCAAATGTCGCTGGCAGACTACGAGATATGGCTCGCCTCCTGGCTAGAAAAGCTAACCCGAACCCTAAAACCCACCGCATCCATTTACATCTGCGGCGATTGGCAATCCTCTACCGCCATTCACCGCGTGCTGGATAGGTTATTCACAGTTCGCAACCGGATCACTTGGGAGCGAGAAAAAGGACGCGGCGCGAAGACCAATTGGAAGAATTGTTCAGAAGACGTGTGGTTTTGTACAATGTCGGATGACTACACTTTCAACGTAGATGATGTTAAACTGAAGCGCCAGGTTATGGCCCCTTACACGGATCAGAAAGGCAAACCCAAAGACTGGAATGAATCGGATAACGGGCGGTTCCGGCTCACGCATCCATCCAATATGTGGACGGATCTCACCGTGCCTTTCTGGTCGATGCCCGAAAACACCGATCACCCAACGCAGAAGCCGGAAAAGATGCTGGCGAAGATCATTCTGGCAAGCTCCAATGAAGGCGATGTGGTTCTTGATCCTTTCCTGGGTTCGGGAACCACCTCCGTTGTGGCGAAGAAGCTAGGGCGACACTACGTTGGCATTGAAATTGACGAACTCTATTGTTGCCTTGCAGAAAAACGCCTGGATATGGCTGAAAACGATCAGAACATTCAGGGGTACACTCGCGGCGTCTTCTGGGAGAGAAACACGTTAGCCGCTCAGAAACGCCAGGAATTATTGTAGTCATCCATCACCAACTCTTTTAACACCCCAAAGGACCCTATGCAAGAAGCCTTAGTCATCAAATCACAGAGTGGACAGTACACATTATTGACCGAGAACGAAGCCCAGGTCACGGCGCGGATTCGCGGGCGGCTGAAGAAGGAGCGCCACGATAGCACCATCGTGGCGGTGGGCGACCGCGTGGATTGGCAGCAACTCGACGACGGCAGCCACGTCATCGAGCGGGTTCACGAACGCGAGCGCGCGCTGTGTCGCCTCAAGCCGCTGGCCTCCGGGCGCGGATCGCGGCGCTGGGATCGTCAGGGCTATCTGCGCGAGAAGGAGCAAGTCATCATCGCCAACCCCGACCAGGTGGTCTTCGTGGTGTCGTGCGCCGACCCCGATCCCCGCCTCAAGATGCTCGACCGGCTGCTGGTGGGGGCAGAGCGGCAGGCCATCCCCGCGCTGATTTGCGCCAACAAGATCGACCTCATCGGCGTGGAAGCGGCCCGCGCGCTCTTCGATATTTACGAGGAAATCGGCTATCGCGTGCTGTACGCCAGCGCGCTGACCGAGGCGGGCATCCCCGCGCTGCGCGAGCACCTGCACGACCGCATCTCGGCCCTCATCGGCCCCTCTGGCGTGGGCAAGAGCAGCCTGCTCAACGTGCTGGAGCCTGACCTGGGCCAGCGCGTCAAGGCCGTGAGCCGGGTCACGGGGAAGGGCCGCCACACCACCACCGTCGCCGAACTCGTCCCGCTGGAGATGGGCGGATGGGTGGCCGACACGCCTGGCATCCGCGCGCTGGCCCTCTTCGACCTGGAGCCGGAGGAGATCGACGCTTACTTCCCCGACATCGTGCCGCACGTGCCGCACTGCCAGTTCTCCGATTGCAGCCACACCGTGGAGCCAGCGTGCGCCGTGATGGACGCGCTGGAGTCCGGCAGCATCGACGCGCACCGTTACGAAAGCTACGTCCGCCTGCGCCAGGAGCACCGCAAGCTGGCGGATATGTACTGGTGGGGCATTGATGAGGAATGAGGCATTGGACATGCTGACCGGCTTTGAAGGCGAGCTATATCTCAATCTGATGACGTTCAAGAAGAGCGGCGCGGGCGTGGCGACGCCGGTGTGGTTTGTGCGCGATGGCGACACGCTCTACGTGCGCACCGTGGCCGACTCGTGGAAGGTCAAGCGCCTGCGCCGCAGTTCCCGCGCGCGGGTGATGCCCTGCGGGCGCGAGGGCCAGCCGCGCGGCGACTGGCTCGATGCCGAGGCCGTCATCAACACCGACCCCGCCACCGCCGACCGCGTGCGTCGCCTAGTCGCAGAGAAGTACGGACTGGATCAGGCCACTTACGAGCGCGAGGAGAACGGGCGCGTCCTCAAACTGCCGTATACGATCATCGAGATTCACTTGAGCGTCCCCTGAAAAAAGTCCAAAAATCGCAATACCGCAAAAGTCACCCTGTTTGGGACACGGATGAACACAGATTTCACGGATAAAACCAAAAAATCCGTGTTTTTCCGTGTAAATCCGTGTCCTTGCTTCAAATCAACCGGGGACTTCTTCTTGTCACAGGGTTAGTTTTGCGCTACTGCGATTTTTTTAGAGTTCTTTCAGTAGAGTCGAACTATAGTTTGCCCTACATTTTGCCATTTGCCATTCTCAGAGGAGCCTTTATGACTATCCAAGCCATCTTGTTTGACCTCGACGGCACGCTGCTGGACTACGATATGGCGCGGGACTTCATCCCCATCTACTTGAAGGAACTGGCCGCCTATCTGCACGACCTCGTCCCGCCCCAACAACTGGTCGCCAGCATCTTGCAGACTTCCGAAACCCTCGTCCACGGGACAGGGGAGCAGACCAACGAGGCCGCCTTCGCCGCTACCTTCTACCCAATGGTAGGCGTGGCCCGCGAGGTGCTGGAACCGCGCTTCCAGCGCTTCTACGCCGAGGTCTTCCCCACGCTGCGCGCCCTCGCGCCGCCCCGCCCGGAGGCCCGCCGCGTCATCCAGACCGTCTTCGACCTGGGCTACGACGTGGTCATCGCCACCAATCCGCACTTCCCGGCGGTGGCCGTGCAAGAGCGGCTGGCCTGGGCCGACGTGGCCGACTTCCCCTACCGCAAGGTCACGGCTCACGAGAACAGCCACTTCGTCAAGCCCCGGCTGGAATACTACACGGAGATTCTGGCGGACATCGATTGCCCGCCGGAGCGCGCGGTGATGGTCGGCGACGACGCGACGGACATGGTCGCCGGAGAGCTTGGCTGCGTCACCTACCTGGTGCGCAGCCCAGCCACGCCCCCGGACGGCATCGAACCGCCGCCGGCCTTCGAGGGGACGCTGGCCGAACTGGAACCGTTACTGCGCCGGTGGGCGCGTGGTTAGCGAGGACGACGATGGCACAGGATAAACGCTTTGCCAAACGTCTGGTGGCGGGGATCATCGCCGCGCTCGTGAACGTGCTTTGCCGCATCGACGACGCGCAAATGCGCGCGCTCGACATCACAGAACCGCTCATCATCATCACCAACCACATCAATTTTCTGGAAGTGCCGATTCTCTACACCCGCCTGCCCTACGAAGACATCGTCGGCATCTCCAAAATCGAGAACTGGGAACCGCTCCTCTTTCGCCTGCTCTTCAACCTGTATGACGTGGTGCCGGTCACACGAGGAAGCGCGGAAATATCCACCTTCCGCAAGCTCTTGGACGCGCTGGCAGAAGGCAAAATCGCGTTAATCGCGCCGGAGGGGACGCGCAGCCATCACGGGCAGCTACAAGCGGGGAAACCGGGCGTGGTCTTCGTGGCCCAAAAGAGCGGCGCGCCGATCCTGCCCATCGCCCACTACGGCGGAGAGCAGTTCAAGGACAACCTCCGGCACCTGCGCCGCACCAACTTCCATATCGAAGTGGGGCAACCCTTTCACCTGGACGTGCCGCGCCGCATGACCAGCGAGACGCGCCAAGCCGTCACCGATGAGATCATGTACCGACTCGCCGCGCTGCTGCCGCCGGAATACCGGGGCGTCTACGCCGATTTAGAGTCAGCGACCACACACTATTTGCACTTCGCGTCGCCTGAACACAATAATCTGCCGCGCACCCGGCGTGAGCCTGAAAGTGGGGATTAAAACCTACAGTTACTGAACTGCGCCTCTGAGCAAACCAGAAACCACGCAACTGAAGAAGATACCCCTGACGCAAAAGCCCGGACAGGAGAACCCTGTCCGGGCTGGCTTGTATGATCGGCGGGGAGACTGTTACCGGTTCCGCAGCACGAGGGGGAGGTAGATGAAGTAGTCCTCCCGTTCTCTGACTTGGAAGCTCCTTATGGCCGGGAACGAGCCGCCGCAGTTCTCGGCAGTCAGTGTGATGGTGTAGGTTCCGGTAGTATCCCATTGGTAAGTTGCTTCAGCCGTTCCCTGTTCATTATCCGGTTCGGGATCCCAGGTGTAGGGACGATTTTTACTCCCGTATTCATATGTATCGATAAAGCTTCCGTCGGACATAAAATGCTTCATCTCCGGTGAAGCGGAATCGGCGTTGAAGTCACCCGCCGCAATAACGGGAGGTGCATGGGGCAATCGTTTTATGTTCTGGAGCAAGCGATTGACCTCCCGTTCTCTCCTTTTCCGTCCTTTTTCCCATGTTTTTAAAGTTGCTTCGAATTCTTTCCGGGTGATCGATCCGTTTCTAAGGTATTCATCGAGATTTTCCTT
>SLSP01000547.1 GCA_007130345.1 Thermoflexales bacterium | reverse complement strand
TCTCTATGTTGCCTCTGTGTATCTCTGTGTCAAAATTTTTAAACTTAACGAAAAGTGACCGGTAGCTAGATGACGTTTGACGTTTGACGTTTGACGTTTGACGTTTGACGTTTGACGTTTGACGTTTGACGTTTGACGTTTGACGTTTGACGCATGACGTTTGACGCTTCACGTTTCACGTCCCAATTATACCCGCCGCCCCCCAAGTCACAAGTTCCCGCTGCGCTGTGGGCGGCTCACAGGCCCGTGCGCCACGCATCCAGCACGTCCAGGGCGCGGCGGGCGCGGGCTTCGCCCCTGGCGCGCTTCCCGCGCACCTTCTCTTGGAGCGGCGGCACCAGGCCGAAGTTGGCCTTCATCGGCTGGAAGCCCCGCGCGTCGGCGTGGGTGATGTAGGCCATCAACGCGCCGATCATCGTCTCTGGCGGAGGCGTGAGGAGCGGTTGCCCCTGCGCGAACCGGGCCGCGTTGACGCCCGCCAGCCAGCCCCCGGCCACGTTCCCGGCGTACCCTTCCAGCCCGGCGATCTGGCCCGCGAAGAACAGGTTGGCGCGGGCGCGGGATTGCAGGGTGGGACGCAGCAGCGTGGGCGCGTTGATGTACGTGTTGCGGTGCATCGAACCGTAGCGCGTGAACTCGGCCTGTTCCAGCCCCGGAATCAGGCGCAGCACGCGGTCTTGCTCTCCGTACTTGAGATTGGTCTGGAATCCCACCAGGTTGTAGAGCGTCCCGGCGGCGTTGTCCTGGCGCAGTTGGACGACGGCGTGGGGCCGATGCCCGGTGCGCGGATCGCGCAGGCCCACCGGGCGGAGTGGGCCATAGGCCAGGGCGTCCTCTCCGCGCGCGGCGAGCACCTCCACCGGCAGGCAACCCTCGAAGAAGTGCGGATCGTCGCGCTCGAAGTCGCGCAACGGGATGCGCTCGGCGGCCAGCAGGGCGGTCACAAAGCGGCGGTATTCCTCTTGATTCATCGGGCAATTGATGTAATCGCCGCCTTCCAGTTCGCCGCGATCATAGCGCGAGGCGCGGAAGGCCACGGCGAAGTCGATGGAGTCCAGTTCCACGATGGGCGCGATGGCGTCGTAGAAGTAGAGGGCGTGGCTCCCGGTGAAGGCGCGGATAGCCTCGGTCAGCGGGGCGGAGGTCAGCGGGCCGCTGGCGATGACGACCGGCCCGGCGGCGGGGATCTCGCGCACCTCCTGGCGGACGAGCGTGATGCACGGGTGCGCCGTGATGCGCGCGGTCACGGCCGCGGCGAAGTGCTCGCGGGACACGGCCAACGCGCCGCCGGCGGGAACCTGGTGCGCGTCAGCCGTCTCGATGAGCAGCGAACCGAGGCGGCGCAACTCCTCTTTCAGCAAGCCCGGCGCGCGATCCGTCAGGTTGGAACCGAGGGAGTTGGAGCAGACCAGTTCCGCCAGGTGCGCTCCGGTGTGGGCCGGCGTGGTGACGTGGGGGCGCATTTCGTACAGGGTCACGCGCAGGCCGCGCTCGGCGGCTTGCCAGGCGGCCTCGCATCCGGCCAATCCGCCGCCGATTACGGTAAGGTGGTGATCGTTCATCAATAGTTTCTGCCTCCTATACAAGATACAAGCGGGCCGTGGGATTGTTCCCGCCCGCTTGTTCGGCCCATCATCCCCTGGCAGGGGGTAAGACGGGCGGCTTGACCCATCCGCGCGAATCTGGTGCGCCGATCTACGCCTCGATATCTGGATCGGGGGCCGAGAACACCTCGCCCGACCGGGGCGTCGCGTTGAGCAGATCGAGAGCTTCGGCTTCCCACTCGGCGGGGACTTTGATCTCCACGCTGCCGATGCCATCCACGGTGATGCCGAGCACCGGGCCAACGGACTCATAGCTCAACATCACGGGGATACCGGCACTTTCCAGCGCGCCGCGCACGACCATCGCGCGCAACATCCCTTGCGCAACGTAGACGGTAGCCAGTCCAATGTATTCTTCTTGCTTCGTCGTCATATCACACCTCCTCGTGTTCTTTCCCTATAGTGTGCGTTAAAATACCATATTTGTCAATACCCTTTCTTCCTGGTATAATTTAGTAGCTCAACCTCAAACGATGCTTATACTTACGAGAGCGAAGGGACTTATGAGTACGAATAATGATGTAAACAACGATCAATACTGGGAGCAGTTTTCCATACTGCCCACCGACCTGGAGCATCTGGCGAATTTCTTCTTGGAGACGGAACGTCCGCAGACGCTCGCGCATCTGACGCAAGAGGTCATCCGGTACCGCCATCAGCAGATGTTGAAGGTGGCTCAGGAGGCTCTCTCACAAGGGCGCATCTATCGCCCCGGCGAGGTCTACGAAGTGGGGGAGCGCGTGCTCTTCCCGCATCTGAACAACCTGGCGGGGGAAGTGACGCGCGTGCGCACCGGGCACAATCCCGAACACGAGCCTTTTTCTGTGATCCAGGTGCAGATGGACGGCGGAGAGACGCGGGAGTTCGCGGTCGAATTGACGCAGGAACATTACCTGAACACGGCCAGTTACGTGCCCGCCGAGGACGTATCGGTAGAGGAGTTGGCCGCGCGACATGGCAAGCGGATACAGAAGGCGTTGCGTGTGGCCCTGGAAACTCACGGTCAATTCCTGGCGGTGGCCCATCAGTGGTTCTTGCGCGATCTGGTGATGGAAATTTCGCCGGTGCAGTTGAATATCGCGGAAGCGGTGCTGTATATGAAAGAAGGCGGGCCAGTGCGCACTGAGGATATTCTCAAGGAGATGGAGTTGCCGCAGGAGATTTCGCGCCCGCTGCAACTCTTCTCTTTGGAATCCGCCCTATTCCGCGATAACCGGTTCGATGAGGTGGGGCCGGCGGGGTACGCGCTCTGGTATCTGCGCGAGCAGGAGCCACAGGAGGTACGCGAGACGCCCGCGCTCCTACAATATATGCCCATCCCCTACAACCGGAGCCAACTCGATGCGCAGATGTTGGACTTCGAGCGCCGGATTGATGACGAGTGGTCGGATGTGGCGTATGACGACGTGGCAGAAGAGCCGGTGACGATTGTGCTCATCTACCCGCACTGGCGCAGTGGCACGTTGCCCCTGGCCGGGCGGGTGAGCGAGCTGTTCCCCACCGCCCGCATCACCGACCGGATCCGGTTCACATTTGAGGATGGTCGCACGGGCGAAACGTTCCCTGGGTGGGTAGTGCGCAGCAGGCGCTATGTCTATGGCCTGGGGGCGTGGTACGAGGCCAACGATGTGGGCGTGGGAAGCTATATCGACCTGCGGCAAGGTGAGGACCCCGGCACCATCGTGGTTGACCTGCGGCATGTGCGCGCGCAGCGCCGCGAGTGGCTGCGCACCGTCACCCCCACCGAAGAGCGGCTGCTCTTCGAGGTGACGCGCGTGCCGGTCTCCTGCCAATTCGACGAGTTGGCGGCTGTGGCGGTCAATCAGCCGGAGGCGGTGGATGACTTGGCGGCGCAGTTGAGGCGCGCATCGCTGGAGACGTTGTTGGAGCAGGCGTTCAGCGGATTGGCGGGCCTGAGTCTCCAGCGCGCCGTCCACGCGCGGTCTCTGTATAGCGTGCTGAATCTCTTGCGGCGTGTGCCCCCGGCCCCGGTGTTAGCCGTGCTGGCCGGCTCGACGCGCTACGTCTCTCTGGGCGATAATTACTGGGCTTATCGAGGAGGAGAATAATGGCGAATGTTCCCCCAGTGCCAGCTTTAGCGCACTTCATCAAACCGACCGTGGACACGCTATTTCACATCGACTATACCTGGTGGGAAAAGCAAGGACTCGACCTCAACGTGCAGTTGATGGCGCATCTCCCGGCAGAACTGCGCGAAGTTTATGCCGGACAGCGGGTAAAGGAAAAAATCGACCTGGTCGATTGGGATACCGGAGAGGTGAAGCAGGTGGAGGGGTTGCAATACCTGATCGCCACGCGGTGCAACGAGGACCCCGACTACGTCCTCAACGCGCCCACCCTGTTGGAGACGATTTTCCGGGTCTTCCTGAGCAATGGCAATCGACCTCTATCGGCCCGACAACTCGCCGCTCGCGTGGGGCAACCCGCAGAGCGCATCCTGGGCGTGCTCTCCGGGCGTCGGGTCAGCAAGGGGTTGCGACCACATCGCGCGGGTTGACCTTCAAGCCCCGGTGGCTCAAGTGGATAGAGCAAGTGCCTTCTAAGCACAAGGTTAGAGGTTCGAGTCCTCTCCGGGGTATTGTCCGAGGTGCTTTTCGATATGGCCGTTGACCATTAAGCCTTTGCACACAGGCCGCGTTCTCCATCCAGTGGAAAACGCGGCCTGTGTGTTATCCCTGGAAAATGATTGACAGAACATCATGACAGTGATACATTAAGCGCAGCTTTACTGATTTGTTAAATCTAGGAGGGGTGCGTATGAGTGAAGAGAAGCGCGTGTTAATCGTCGATGACGAGGCGTTCATCCGCGTATTGTTGTCGCAGACGTTGGAGGAGTTGGAGGACGAAGGTGTGGAGCTGTTGCTGGCCGCCGACGGTCAGGAAGGGCTGGATATGGCGCTGGCAGAGAAACCCGACCTGGTCTTCCTGGACGTGATGATGCCCAAATTGAGTGGGTACCAGGTATGCCAGCAGATCAAGGCGCAGGATGAGGCAATCTATGTGATTCTGCTCACGGCTAAGGGCCAGGCCATTGATAAGGAACAGGGCACGGCGGTAGGCGCGGATGAGTATGTGACCAAGCCTTTTGATCCCGATTACATCTTGGAGCGCGCGGCACAAATCCTGGATGTGGAGTTGTTCATCTGAACTGAACCGGGCGTGACCCCCGGCCTCGGAGGAAAAATACACGGTGGACATCAAGCGCGCCCCTCTTTCGCCAGTCGCCTGGGCCTTGATCGGCCTATCGGCGCTCATTATGCTATGGGCCGGATGGTTGTGCGGCATCGCGCTGCATTTCCCCGGCGATGGGACGCAAGGATATTTAAGCGCGCGCGGCTTCGATGTCTACCAGGTGCCGCCCGACAGCCCTTTGCAGGCCGATGACGTCATCGTGCAGATCAACGGGCGCGCGGTGGGCGCGGGATTAGGCGAGCCGGGCGCGTGGCACGCCTTTTTGTTTGCCGATGCCCCCACGTCGGCCACGTACACGGTGCTGCGCGATGGACAGTCCCTCGACATCGTGGTGCCGTGGCACGCCGCCGACGGCCTGAGCCTCCTGGCGCGCGTGGCGCCCTTCTGGCTGGTGGCCGGCTCCTTCCTGGCCGCGACGTGGCTGATTGTCATGTCTCGCGCGCGGGACAACGCCACGTATTTGCTGGCGTTGACGCTGTGTATCGAAGGCGGCAACATCCTGTTCAACATGCTGCCCAACCTGGGGGCCAATCTGGCCCTGAGTCTGACGTGGCTCTACAATCCCCTGGACATGTTGAGTTTCGCGCTCGTGATGAGCATGGCCTTCCACGTCCTCACGATTTTCCCAGAACGCAAGCGCATCGTGCAGCGGTGGCCCTGGTTGCCCTACGCGCTGCACACCCTCAACGTGATATTCGTCGCCATCGCGGTATCGGGCGTGCCGGGACGCACGTTGCTGGAGACGCGGGCCTGGATGTTCGGGCGGATCCTGTATCCACTGGCAGCCGTCGAGATGGTGGCGGCCAGCGGGATGCTGATCCACACGTACCTGACCACGCGCGCGCCCGGCGTGCGCAATCAAATCCGGTGGCTGACGTGGGGCGTGGCCCTCGGCCCGCTCCCCTGGCTCCTGCTCTACAACCTCCCCATCGCGCTGACCGGCGAACCGCTGGCCCCCATCTCCGTAGTCAATATCCCGCTGATGTTGATCCCCCTCTCCCTGACTTTCTCCGTGACCCGACGCGGCCTGATGGCCGTGGACACCCTGATCAACCAGAGCTTGGTCTACAGTGGGATGACCGGCGCGCTGCTTGCCGTGTACTTCCTGGTGGTGGGCGGCGTGGATTGGCTGTTGCGCGCGTGGATGGGCGAGCGCGGCGCGCGCTTGGCCCCGTTGGTGGCGATTGTGGTGATCGCCTGGGTCGCCAATCCCCTGCGCGAGCGGCTGCAACGCGGCGTGGATCGCATCTTCTATCGCCGCTGGTTGGACTTGAAGAGCCTGATGCGCGAGGTGAGCGAACGGCTATCCACCACGCTGCAAGTCGATGCGATGGCGAAGATTCTGGTCGAAGAGCTTCCCCACCGCCTGCACGTAACCCAGGCCGCGCTGTTGCTCAAGGCCGAGGATGGCGCGTTCCGCGCGGCCAATGTCGCGCTGGCGATAGAACCTGACGCGCCCATCGCGCGCTATTTTGAGGCGCGGGACGTGCCGCTGGTGTTGAGCGCGGCCCGCCATCCGCGACTTAACGGCACCATCGCCCGCTTCGCGGAGGAGGGCTGGGAGTTGGTGCTCCCCCTGCGCACCGGGCGGCACTTGATGGGCCTGTATCTGTTAGGGCCGCGCGTAAGCGGCGATCTCTATGGGCAGGATGAGCTGGAAACCCTCACCTTCTTGGGGCGGCAGATCGGCGTCACCCTGGAGAACGCGCGGCTGTATCAGCAGGTGGCGCACTATACCGAAGACCTGGAGGCCCTGGTCTCCGAGCGCACCCACGCCCTGGAACAGGCCAACCTCGACTTGGGCCATGAGCGCGACCGCCTCAACGTCATCATCCAGAATATGGCCGATGGGCTGATGGTCACATCCCCCGAAGGCCGCGTGGCGCTGGTCAACCCGGCGATGGCCGCGATGGTGAAGTGCTCGCAAATGGCGCTGCACGACTTACCGCTTCACGAAGCTGTTGATTGCCCACAGCTCGTCACGCTGACCGAGCGCGCCCTGGCGGAACCCGGCCCGGTGTTGAGCACCGATTGTCACCTCAACCAGCGCGTGCTCCGCGCCCTCTCGACCGCGCTCCAGGATGGCTCCGGCGTCATCACCGTGATGCGCGACATCACCCACGAGGCCGAAGTGGATCGGATGAAGACCGAGTTTATCTCCACCGTCTCCCACGAGTTGCGCACGCCGCTGACTTCGGTGCTTGGCTTCACTAAATTGATCGCCAAATCGCTGGATCGGGACGTGGCCCCCGCGCTGACCGCCGCGCAAAGCCGCGCCGCGCGCGCGCTCAAACGCACGCGGAACAACCTTGACATCATCATCACCGAGGGCGAGCGCCTGACGCGCCTGATCAACGATGTGCTGGACATCGCCAAGATGGAGTCGGGCAAGATGGAGTGGCACGACCGCGCCTGCGACTTGACCATGCTCATCCATCAGGCGGTGCAGAGCGCGCAGAGCATCGCGGCAGACAAGCCCCTGACCATCGAGGCCCAATTGGAATCCGATCTCCCGCAACTGGTGGCCGATCCCGACCGGATTCATCAACTGCTGCTCAACCTCATCTCCAACGCCGTGAAATTCACCGACACGGGCAGCGTGACCATCACGGCGCGGCGCGTGAGTCCCCAAAGCATGACCCAGCGATGGATTTATCCCCAGGACAACGCCGGCGGGATTTTGATTGCCGTGCAGGATACCGGCGTGGGTATTCCCCAGGAGGAGATTTCCGGCCTGTTCCGGCGCTTCAAGCAAGTGCATACCGACACCCTCACCGACAAGCCCAAAGGCACTGGACTGGGGTTGGCTATCAGCCGCGAGGTGGTGACGCATTATGGCGGCATCATCTGGGTTGAGTCGGAAGCGGGCGTGGGATCGACCTTCAAGTTCGTGCTGCCCCTACCCGAAGCTGCCTCCGAAGCCGAGACCAGTCCTCCCGTGGCGTCGTTCCCGATGTTGAGCCAGATTCGGGAGCGCGTGCAGGACAGTATGCCCGACGCGCCCGATGCTTCGACGATGGTGCTGGTGGTGGATGACGAACCTAACATCCGCTCGTTGCTCAACCAGGAGTTGACCGAGGCCGGGTATCACGTCATCGAAGCCGCCCACGGGGCCGAAGCGCTGACCCTGGCCCGCCGGCACCTTCCCGCCGTCATCTTGCTGGACGTGATGATGCCCAACCTTTCTGGCTTTGACGTGACCAAAATCCTAAAATCGGACCCGACCACGGCGCATATCCCCATTATGATCCTATCCATCATCGAAGACCGGGAACACGGGCTGGCTTTGGGCGCGGACGCTTATTTGAACAAACCCATAGAGACCCAGACCGTGCTGGATACGGTCTCCTCTCTGATCTCGCAGGTACCGCAGCGCCCGAAGGCGATGGTCGCGGGGGAGGACCGTACCGCCCTGGAAGGCATCACGCGCCTGCTGCGCGAGCAGGGGTTCGACGTGGTGGAGGCTTATGATCCCAGAGGTGCCATCTCCACAGCGCTGCAAGTCAAGCCCGATCTGGTCGTTTTAGATGAGATGCTTTCCAAGCTCAACGATGCTGAAGTCATCAAAGCGCTGCGCTTCCAGGAGCGCGAGCGAGCTTACACCATCATCGTGTTGGCGGGATCGGGACAAGCGTTGGAGGACGCCGATGCAGAAACTATCTAACCGGCTCCGAGCCACCGAAAATCCAAGCGACATCTCCGGCGTGCGCCGCGACATCCTCTCGCTCTTTGCCGGCGCCACCATCCTCGGCGGCCTGCTGTTGCTGCTGACCGACCTGTTGGTCTTGCGGCTCCCCGCCGGCCCGGATCGCCAACTGTGGCTGATCTACCTGCTCCTGATGCCCCTCGTGGCCCTGGGATGGCTGGCCTTCCTCTATAGCTACCTGCGCCCGATAGCCGATCTGGCCCAGGTAACGGCCTCTGGCGCGTCCCCGACGCCAGAGATGCTGCAACGCGCTCGCACGCTGGCCTTCCAGGCCCCCATCTTCTTCCTGCTCATCCCCGCGATCCTGGCCTTTATGGCATCCGCGCTATTAGACCTTTTCGGCGTGCTCTTCGTGGAAAACTACGCCTTCGCCGAATACCAAATCAAATCTGCCCTGGTCACGATCATCGTCCTCGCGCTCTGCCTGATCACCTCGGTAGTCTCGCGCCGGATACTGGCCCCGGTACTCTTCTTCACCTCCGGGCGGGCAGAGGACATCGGCCCGCGCATCAACCTGCGGACGCGCCAAATCGTGGCGACCTTCCTGGTGAGCTTCATCATCATCGCCTTTATGGGCATGGTGGGCTACAACATGGTGCTGCGCGGCACCCATTACGGCCTCCAAGAAAAGTACCTGCTGTTGGGGGAAACCCTGGCCGGGCCAATGGGCAATCGCCTCTCTGACGCGGAATTGAACGCTTACGTGGCAACGCTGGCCTGGGACGACGCGCGGGCCTTTATCATCGACCCCCGGCGCGGCGATCTGGTGACGGAGTTGCCCGATGAGTACGGCCCCATCCACTCACTGGCCGGCACCATCGCGCCCCGGCTGTTGACAGCGGAAACCCGCCTGGGGCCGGTGCGCG
>SLSP01000295.1 GCA_007130345.1 Thermoflexales bacterium | reverse complement strand
CCATCTACCTCTCCGATGACGCCAAGACGGTGGAGACCAAAGTGCGCGGGATGTACACCGACCCCAACCGCGTCCGCGCCGACATTCCGGGCCGCGTCGAGGGCAACCCGGTCTTCATCTATCACGACGCTTTTAACCCCGACGTGGATGAGGTCAACGATCTCAAGGAGCGCTATCTGACCGGCACTGTGGGCGACGTCGAAGTGAAGAAAAAGCTGGCGCGAGCCATCAACGCCTTCCTCGATCCCGTGCGCGAGCGGCGGGCGCACTACGAGCAGCGCCCCGGCCTGGTGGAGGAGGTGCTCCTCGAAGGCACGCGCAAAATGCAGGCCGAGGCCGCTCTCACAATGGAGGCCGTCTACGCGGCGATGGGCCTGCCCGGCGCGTATCTGCGCCAGGCTATTGTTGAGAGCACGCCGTATCGCTTGTTGAAGTAGAAGGCGTGAAGCGTCAAACGTCAAACGTCATTTTACCCATCACCCATCACTGATCACCGATTACCCATAACGCATTACACAACTTACAGGAGGTTAGAGCGATGAAACAGTACAAGTATGTGTTACAAGAACGCGATATGCCCACCCATTGGTACAACATCCTGGCGGATATGCAGAACCCGCCGCCCTTCTACCGCCATCCGGCGACGCTGGCCTTGATGGAAGACCCGCCGATGCCGCCGCCCGTCTTCCCGATGGAATTGATCCAGCAGGAGTTCAGCCAGGAGCGGTGGATTGAGATTCCCGATGAGGTAGCCGATGTCCTCAAGCTGTGGCGGCCCGCGCCGCTTTTCCGGGCGCACCGCTGGGAGCAAGCGCTCGACACGCCGGCGCGCATCTACTACAAGTGGGAGGGCGTCAGTCCGGCGGGGAGCCACAAGCCGAACACGGCCGTCGCGCAGTGTTACTACGCCAAGCGCGAGGGCCTCGAAGGGCTGGCGACCGAGACTGGCGCGGGGCAGTGGGGCAGCGCGTTGAGCTTTGCGGGCAATCTCTTCGGCCTCAAAGTCAAAGTCTTCATGGTTGCCATCAGCTTCCAACAGAAGCCCTACCGCCGCGTGATGATGGAGACCTGGGGCGGCGAAGTCGTCCCCAGTCCGAGCACCGAGACGCACGCCGGGCGTGCGATTTTAGAGCAGGACCCGGAATCATCGGGCAGCCTGGGGATCGCCATCAGCGAGGCGCTGGAATACGCGATGACCCACGACGGCTACAAGTACTCGCTCGGCAGTGTGGTCAACTTCGTGCTGCTGCATCAGACCGTCATCGGCCTGGAGTCGATGAAGCAGATGGAGATGGCGGGCGACTACCCCGACATCCTCATCGGCTGCGCGGGCGGGGGGAGCAACTCCGCCGGGCTGATCTTCCCCTTTATGCGGGATAAGCTCACGGGGGCGAAGCCCGACCTGCGCGCCATTTTCGTCGAATCCACGGCCTGCCCCAGTATGACGCGGGGCAAGTACGCCTACGATTGGGGCGACACGGCCAAGACCGGCCCGGTGGCGATGATGCACACCGTCGGCCACAGCTTTATGCCCGCGCCAGTACACGCCGGGGGCCTGCGCTACCACGGGATGGCACCAAGCATCTGCGCCCTCATCGACCAGGGCTACGCCGAGGCCCGCGCCTATCACCAGGTCGAGATAATGGACGCGGCCCACAGCTTCGCCCGCGCCGAGGGCACGATTGTCGCGCCAGAGACCGCGCACGCCGTCCGCGCCACGATGGAAGAGGCCCTGGCCTGCAAGGAATCCGGCGAGTCGAAGGTCATCCTCTTCAACGCCAGCGGGCACGGCCACTTCGACCTGGCGGCCTACGATGCCCATCACCGCGAGGAGTTGGTGGATTATTGCCTGGAGGAGGAACGACTGCAAAAGGCGATGGCGGAGTTGCCTCGGATTCCATAGGGAATTGGGGCACGCGGCAAGCGTGAAGCGTCAAACGTCAAGCTTGACAAGCAAATTTGTTTCACGGAAGTGAACCGGGGGAAAATAACCACACAGCCCCCGCATTAGCGGGGGCTGTAACGTATCGCGGTTTGCCTACTCGCCGATTTCGGCTATGCGGCGCGTCTGCTCGTCCATCGTCAGCGCCTCGATGAACTCGTCAAGGTCGCCGTCCAGGATGCCCGGCAGATTGTAGGAGCTCATCCCGATGCGGTGGTCGGTCACGCGGTTCTGGGGGTAGTTGTACGTGCGGATTTTCTCGCTGCGCTCGCCGCTGCCTACCTGAGAGCGGCGCGACGCATCGATCTCGGCTTCCTGGCGGCGCATCTCGGCTTCGTAGAGGCGGGCGCGTAAGACGGCCATCGCCCGCATCTTGTTCTGCGTCAGCGAGCGCTCACTCTCGCAAGACACCACCGTGCCCGTCGGTTCGTGGACGATGCGGACGGCGGTCTCGTTCTTCTGCATATGCTGCCCACCCGGCCCCGATGCCCCATAGGTGGTGATGTCCAGGTCGTTTTGATTGATCTTGATCTCAACATCGTCAACTTCTGGTAGCACCGCTACGGTGATGGTGGAGGTGTGGATGCGCCCGCTGGATTCGGTCACAGGCACGCGCTGCACGCGGTGGACGCCACTCTCATACTTGAGGCGGGAGTACGCGCCCCGGCCCACAATGTTGAAGATGACCTCTTTGTAGCCGCCGATGCCCGTGCGATTCTCGTTGATCAGTTCGGTGCGCCAGCCGCCCTGGCGCTCGGCGTAGCGCGTGTACATGCGGAACAGCTCCGCCGCAAACAGCCCGGCCTCGTCGCCGCCGGCGCCCGCGCGGATTTCGATGATGACGTTCTTCTCGTCGCGGGGGTCTTTGGGGATGAGCAGCTTACGCAGTTGCTCGATCAGCACCTCGCGCTCGGCGTCCAGCCGCTCGATCTCGTCCCGCGCCATATCCTGGAGTTCCGCGTCGCTGACCTCGTCCAGCATCTCTTGCGTGTCAGCCAACTCGTCAGTCATCGCCCGGTAGCGCCGATAGTGAACCACCCGATCTTCCAGATCGGAGCGTTCTTTGGCATATTCGGCGACCCGTTCGTAATCCTGGGCGACCTCGGGGTCAGACATCAGGCGGGTAAGCTCGTCGAAGCGCGCCTCCAGCGCGTCCAACCGGCTTAACATCTTATCAATATCCATCATTCCCCCTTACACTACAAACGGCCCGCCTCAATGCGGGCCGCCTCATCTAAAATTTGTGTGGGCCTACTAGGATTCGAACCTAGAACCGACCGGTTATGAGCCGGCTGCTCTAACCATTGAGCTATAGGCCCCGGAAAGCGGGCGACGGGAATCGAACCCGTATCATTGGCTTGGAAGGCCAGGGTTTTACCATTAAACCACGCCCGCGTATGGTGGCTATTATACCATAAAACCCGCGTCCGACAATTCGCTTATGCCCCGCGTGGTGGCGTTCGTTGAGTCGGGGAAAAGTCAATAGCTATCTTTTTAATTTTTGTGCTATACTAGGGGCACGACAGACCTGGATTTTTGAAACACGTATGGAGGGCGCAACCTATGGCTTTGGATGTGCAAGCAATTCGACAGGACTTCCCGATTTTTCAGCGCGAGGTGCATGGCAAGCGGCTGGTGTTTCTCGATAGCGCGGCCAGTTCACAGAAGCCCCAGGCCGTCATCGACGCGATGACGCGCATCTACACGCACAGTTACGCCAATGTGCATCGCGGATTGTACACATTGGCGGATGAGGCCACGACGGCTTACGAGGATGCGCGCGGCAAGCTGGCGCGCTTTATCAACGCCGCCGATACCGCCGAGGTGATTCTGCTGCGCAACGCGACCGAGGGCCTCAATCTAGTGGCATACAGTTGGGGGGAGCAGAACGTCGGCGCGGGCGACCGCATCATCATCACGGAGATGGAGCATCACGCCAACCTCGTCCCCTGGCAGCAGTTGGCGCAGCGCCAGGGCGCGGAGTTGGCCTACATTCCCGTGACCGAGGCGGGCGAGTTGGACTTGGACGTGCTGCCCGGCCTGCTGGCCGACGGACGCACGAAGGTGGTGGCCTGCTCGCTGATGTCCAACGTTGTGGGGACGCTGCCCCCGGTCACGCGGGTGGCGGAGATGGCGCACGCTGCCGGTGCCATCGTGGTGATGGACGGCGCGCAAGCCGTGCCGCATCAGCCGGTGGACGTGCAGACGTTGGGCGCGGACTTTATGGCCTTCTCCGGGCACAAGATGTGCGGGCCGGGCATCGGCGTGCTCTGGGGCCGCCGCGAGCTGCTGGAAGCGATGCCGCCCTTCCTCTATGGCGGGGACATGATCCGCACGGTGAAGAAGACCTACGCCCAGTGGAACGATCTGCCGCACAAGTTTGAGGCCGGGACGCCGCCCATCGCCGAGGTGGTGGGGCTGGGCGCGGCGGCGGATTACCTGAGCGCGCTTGGCATGGACGCCATCCACGCGCATGAGCGGGAGATGACGGCCTACGCCCTGGAGCGGCTGGCCGAGGTGGACGGGCTGCACGTCATCGGGCCGGGCGCGGATCGGCGCGGCGGCGTCGCGGCCTTCTGGATGGAGGCCGCCCACCCCCACGACATCGCCAGCATCGTCGATGCGGAAGGCGTGTGCATCCGCGCGGGGCATCACTGCGCGCAACCGCTCCACGAATGCTTCAACCTCCCGGCCACCGCGCGGGCCAGCTTCTACATCTACAACGACGAAGCCGACGTGGACGCACTAATAGCGGCGCTGCACAAAGTCAATCGGCTGTTGCAGCGATAATCACGTGGCATTTTGCCATTTGCACTTTGCCATTCGCAATTTACTTTGGAGGAACCTATGACCAGTGATCTTTACCGCGAGCAATTATTAGACCATTACCACAATCCCAACAACTACGGCGTGCTGGAAGGCGCGGACGTGGACGTCGAGTGGGACAATCCCACCTGCGGCGATAAAATCCACTTGACCGCTAAACTGGATGCGGAGGGCCGCGTGGCCGAGGTGATGTTCGAGGGGCACGGCTGCGTGGTGAGCATGGCGTCGTCGTCGATGTTCACCGAGCGCGTCATCGGCAAGACGCCGGAGGAGGTCGCCGCGATGAGCCTGGACGACATCCAGGAGATGCTAGGCGGCATCCGCCTGAGTATGGGGCGCGTCAGGTGCGCGTTGCTGCCGCTGAACGCGCTCAAGCGGGGAATGGACGCATCGTAATCCGGCCCACAGGCAACGGGGAGCGCGTGATCCGCGCTCCCCGTTTTGCTGGCCCGGATGTGCGTGCCCGGGTACCCCGGCGCGTTTTAGGCTCCGAGGAAGTGAACGACTACGCGCGGCGTAATGTGGACTTCCAGCCAGGCGGCCAGGAGCAGCAGCGGCAGCACCAGGAAGATGAACAGCTTGACAAAATGCCCGATCTCGCGGACGACGCCCAGAACCCCACCCTGTTCTTCTGGCGGGCTGAGGATCACGTCACCCATCCGCATCGTCTGCGCTGTGGCGACGATGGCCGCCGGTAACTCGATAATGCCGTGAGGGAGCACGAAAATCGCCACGAAGAGCCAGGGATTGATGCCGATGTTGCCCACCTGCAAGGCGACATAGGCGATAATGGCGATGGGCGTCATCAACAACAACTGGGCCAAAACGCCCATAGAGAACAGCCCGAGGAATCCCGCAAAGAGCAGCGCGCGGATATTGTTGACGAAAATCCAGCGCACCGAAAATTCGCTGATCAGGTTCGTGGCAGAGATCGCCTCCTGGATGCCTTCCACCGTCAGCAGATCGTCCAGCGCGAAGGCTTCGACGGGCAAGGAGAAGTTCGCCGTTCCCCACCAGCCCACAATGAGGCCCCCGATCAGGATGGTGAGTACCGTAATCCATAGCTCCGTCCGTGCGCCGCGCAAGATGCGCGGAATTTCCTCGAAGTATAGCGAGAGCGGACCCTTGGGCAGCGCGGCGTCGCGGAACGTCTGCCACGTCCCCCGCAGGTCGATCTGGTCGATGTCGCGCCCCAATAAGTGCTCCCGGTCGAAGAGGCGAATGCCCAGGCGCAGCAACAGCAGCGTCATCACCAGCAGGAACAGGGCGATCATCCACAGGGCCGTGTAGTTGGCAAACAGCAGCGTCCCGGCTTGCGCTTGCAGCAAAAACGTCATCGGGATGATGATGAAGCTCGCCAACAGGTTGGCCGCCCGCACGCTGGTCGATTGGCTGGACACGATCACCGCGCCTGTGACCATCACCAGCGTCTGCGCCGTCGCCATCACGAACGAGGCCAGCAGCAGCGAGAAGCCGGGCCGCCAGTCCAGCGACACCCGGAGCAGCACCAGATAGAAGATGATGCCGATATAGCTGGCGATGATCGGCGGGACGGAGGAGGCGATCAGCTTGCCGAGGTAGAGTTGCCCGTTGCTGAGGGGCGTCGCCAGCAGCGACTCCAGGCTGCGCCGTTCCTTTTCGCCCACAAAGGTCTCCAGCGCGATGACCAGCGAGAAGGAGCTAGGGAAGAACGCGACCACCAGCATCAAGAAGGGCAGCAGCCGCTCGATGATCAGTCCGGCTCCATATTGATTGACGAACGCGATACCCCGGCTGGCCGTGAAGTTTGCCAGGAAGGGGAATCCCGTCACCAGGATGACGATGGGCAACACGATCCGCCAATCTCGCAGCGTATCCTTGATTTCGCGCTGGGCGATGACCCAGACTGGATACATAAATTCTGCGAGTTGACGCCATTGCGCCTTCACATCGTGCCACGGAACTGCGTGTTCTTGCAAAATCATTGCGCTTTCTCTCCTACCACGCTCAAATAGACCGATTCCAAGCTCTGATGCACTTCGCTCAACGTCACCACGGGGACATCGGCGGCGGCCAGGGCCTTCAGCAGCACCGGGTTGGTGGCTCCGGGGTCTTCCACGTTGTACCGCACCCAGGCATCCCCCACATCCACCACCGAGGCATACCGCTCAATCAGCGGGATCACGCCATTGTTGGACTGACGCGCCAAATGCAACGCCATCAGCGGCGGGCCGAGCAGGCGCTTTTTAAGCTCTGCCGGAGTGCCACACGCGACGATCTTGCCCTGGCGGATAATGGCAATGCGGTCGGCCAGTTCCTCGGCTTCGGGCAGGTTGTGCGTGCAGACGATGATGGCGCGGCGGTCGGTATCCCGCAGTTGGAGGATGGCATCCCGCACCAGGCGCGCGCTCGCCGGGTCCATCGCCGAGGTCGGCTCATCGAGCAGCAGCACCGGCGGATTGTGAAGCAGCGTGCGCATCAACGCGATCTTCTGCGACATCCCCTTGGAATACTCGTGGAGTCGGCGATCCAGCGCGAAGGTCATCCTGAACTGCTCCGCCAACGCCGCGATGCGCTCGCTGCGCTCTGCGGCAGTCAGCCGACGCAGCTTGCCGAAGAAATCCAGATATTCGCCCCCGGTCATGCGGGTATACAGCCCCGGCGCTTCGGTGAGCACGCCCACATTGTGACGCACGAGATGCTCTTCCGCGCTCACGTCGTGCCCGGCAATCCGCGCGTGACCGCTCGTGGGCCGCAGAACCGCCGACAGCATCCGCACCGTAGTCGTCTTCCCGGCCCCGTTCGGGCCGAGCAGGGCCAGCACCTCGCCCGCCGGCACAGTCAAGGTGACATGATCCACTGCTATTAAATCGTCAAATTGTTTGGTTAAGCCCTCAAGTTCTATCATACTGACTCTCCTCTAACTTAGCCCTTCATAATTATACCATGAAACCGAGGGGCCTGAGCGCAGCGTTACTCAGAGCTATTCGGACTATCGCACGGCTCCACGTGGACGTAAGCCCGGTCAATTTCGGGGAGGGCCTCCAGTTGCGCCTGAACGCTATCCGAGATTTGGTGCGCCTTGAATAAGGTCACATTCCCGTTGACGTTGACGTGCAAATCGACAGCCAGGCGCGGCCCGACGTGTTCCGTAATCACCTGATGCACGCGCTCCACGCCGGCGACGCCGGCGGCGATGTCCACGATCTGCTTGCGTAGCTCCTGGGAAGCGCCGCCGCCGGTCAGATAGTAGAGATTCTCGCGCCAGACCTCATACGCCGCGTAGAAAATCCACAGCGAGACCAGGCCCCCGGCAAGGGGATCGGCCAGGGGATGCAGGTAGGCAGAGCCGAGCGTGCCCGCGAAAGCCGCCGCCGAGGAAAGCACGTCCGCCAGGTTGTCGCGCGCCGTCGCTTCCAGCGTGGGGCTGCTCACACTCCGCGCAATCCGGCGGATCAGGACAAACATCCCGGCCTTGATGGCGGCACTCGCGAGGAGGGCCACGGTGGGCCATCCGGGCGCGACGGCCTGCCCGCCTATCAGGAACCGCTCGATAGCCGCGCGCCCGGCCTCGTACCCGGCGAACGTCATCGCGGCGGCCACCATCAGCCCGGCCAACGGCTCGAAGCGGCTGTGGCCCTGCGGATGCGATAGGTCCGGCGGCTGCTGTGCCATCCACAGGCCCAGTACCAGCATCAGCGAGTAGAACACGTCCGAGGCCGAGTTGGCCGCGTCGGCGTAGAGGGCCACGCTGTCGGCGTAGTAAGCGACCGCGCCCTTGCCCACCGCCAGGAGTAGATTTCCTACCAGCGTGATGAGTAACGCGCGCCGGAACAACCGACTGCGCTGCGGATCCGGTTCGTGTTCGCGTATCCACTGCATAGCGAGACCTCCTGTAATTCAGCACAAAAGCAGGGAGACCGGCTCCCTGCTTTCTGAGCGAGTGACGGCTACGCCTGACTGTACTCGCGTTTTGCCAGCAGCATCAGCACACCGGCCAGCAGGCCGATCAGCGCCAGCAGAACGCCCAGTTGCCAGCCGACATCGGCCAGGGTCGCGCCATGTTGGGAGATTTCGATCACCGGTTGGATGGCGTAGTAGGTGGGGAACAGCGGTGCAATCCACTGCGGGATTTGGGGGAACATGTAGAGGATGGCCGGGGCATAGAGGAACAGGCCCATCGATTTGACCGCCGCGAACAGCGTGTTGATGTCTTTGACCAGCGAGCCGAGCAGCACGCCGATTTCGGCGGCGAAGATCGCGGCGAGGGCCAGCACGCCCAGCATCAAGGCCATGTTGCCGCCCAGGGCGCGATTGAGCGCGAGAATGAGCAGCCCCATCGCGCTGCTGAGGAGGACGCCGAGCAGCCCCTTGGCGACGTAAATCTCGCCGCGCGTCGCTGGCGTGACCAGGAGCGCGGTCAGCGTGCGCTGCTGCTTCTCGGCGACGAGCGAGGAGGCCGGGAGCATCATCCCGCCGACCATAATACTTATCATCACCACGAAGGGCAGCAGCCGTTGCTCCCAGGGCAGCAGTTCGACGTCGCCTAGCACCGTCGTCACGATGTCTACCGGCGACGTCTGCCCGGCGATCTGTCGCACCGATCGCGCCATCTTCGCGATGCCCGCCTGATCGAGCCGGAGCCGATCGATCATCGCATCGGTCAGGCCGAAGGAGGGGGCGTTCTCAAGAT
>SLSP01000264.1 GCA_007130345.1 Thermoflexales bacterium | reverse complement strand
GCGCTTCGGTAGGCGTCGGCCCAGGGATGAGGGGATCATCCGGCAGCTCTGGGGTCTCTGTGGCGTCGGGCAGCGGGGTCAGTTCCTCAGAAACCTGGGGCACTTCGGGCGTCGGGGTGGGGAAATTACACGCCAGCGCCGCTATCAACAGCATCAAAAGTATCCATCGCGCAATCAACTGGGGTTTCATACGATCCTCCTCGCAAAAAATTTTTGATAATGTTGTTACGTGTGCTGAACGTCGGGCGTCAAACGTCAAAACCAATGTCAAGATACTGCTTCTGAAATAGATTCCATGACGTTTGACGTTTCACGTTTCACGTTTGACAAGCGAAGCTCACTTTTATCTTAACCGTAAATGTTAAAATATACCAGCAGTTGACGCGCCAGGGTTGGCTGAATTTGAGGATATGGTATCATACAGTAATGAACCCTCACCCCAAGCTATTCCAGTTTGAACGCCACGCGACGGATGGCGCGGCCCGCGCCGGAGCGTTCCAGACGGCACACGGGCCATTGTTGACGCCCATCTACGCGCCGGTGGGCACCCAGGCCACCGTCAAGGCACTGACGCCGCGCCAGGTGCGCGAGGTCGGCGCGTCGCTGGTGCTGGCGAACACCTATCACCTCTATCTGCGTCCCGGTGACGAGGTGATCGCCGCGTTGGGCGGATTGCACGCCTTTATGGGATGGGATGGCCCGATGCTCACGGACTCCGGCGGATTTCAGGTCTTCAGCCTGGGTGGGCAGAAGGGCAAAAAGCCGCTCCGCACTATCGACGATGACGGCGTGACCTTCCGCTCGTACATCGACGGCAGCCGCCACCGCTTCACGCCGGAGCGCGTGGTGGAGATTCAGCAGAACCTCGGGGCCGACGTGGCGATGGTGCTCGATGAGTGCGCGCCGCCAGATGATTACGATTACAACACGCGCGCGCTGCGGCGCACGCACGCCTGGGCCGAGCGCTGCCACGCGGCGCACACCCGCGCCGACCAAGCGCTCTTCGGGATTGTGCAGGGCGGCGTTTTCCCGGAACTGCGGGCGCAGAGCGCGGAATTCCTGCGCGGCCTCGACTTCCCCGGCTACGCCATCGGCGGGCTGTCGGTGGGAGAGACCAAAACGCAGATGCACGCGATGCTCGACGTGACCGTGCCCCTGCTCCCCGCCGACAAGCCGCGTTACCTGATGGGCGTCGGCACGCCCGAAGACCTGGTCGAGGGCGTGGCACGCGGCATCGATATCTTCGACTGTGTGTTGCCCACCCGCGTGGCGCGCAATGGGCAAGCGCTCCTGCGGGATGGCAAATTCAATATGCGCAACGCCCGCTTCGCCACAGACCCCGCGCCGCTGGACGAGCGCTGCACCTGTTACACCTGTCGCCACTTCAGCCGGGCCTACCTGCGCCACTTGCTGGTGGCGAAGGAGATGCTGGTGGCGACGCTGCTCTCCATCCACAACCTCCACACGATGCTGACCATCATCCACGAGATCCGCGCGGCGATCTTGGCGGGGGAGTTCGCGGCGTATCGCGCCGCATTTTGGGAAGCCCGCGCGACGTCGCGCGCATAGGCTTCGCGTTAGTTTTGGCACGGTTCTTTCAGCGCAAGGAAAAGATTACACTGAAAGCACCCTAAAAATCCGATTTTTCAGAAACTTGATACTACAGATAGATTTTTCGCGTGCGAATTTCATATAGGCAATAGGTCGCGTGTGGAAAAATCGGATTTTTGGACTTTTTTCAAGAGAGTCATACGTCGGAACGGGGAACTGACGTTCCCCTTGGAGCAAGTTTAACTGGGGAGTTATTTAAGCCGCACTGTACTAGCTCGAAGTCCCCGTCTCGGGGACGCCTCAAGCGTGTACTATCGGTCTAGCCGCCCCCGGGGACGGGGGCTTGGAGCGTGCTTAGAAAACTGATCTGTTACAAAAATCAGGTTTTTGGACTTTTTTCAGGGGACTCAAAGGAAAAGGGCTATGAAACTACATACACGTTTTGGAGGTCGGAGAAGGCGCGGCCCGGTGATGCAGTTGCGGGGTGTGGCCGGATGCGCGCTCGCTATTTTCATCCTGGGATGCATCTCGGTCTTCTTTTTCGGCATCATGTACCTGATGCGCTCCTCCGAGGTGGTGCAAGGGGCCATCGCGCGGGTCGAATCCAGCGAAACTGCCGCGATGATGCTAGGCGATCCGGTGCGGGCGGGCTGGTTCATCGGCGGGTCGATCTCCACCAGCGGCAGCTCCGGCGAAGCCTATCTCTCCATCCCCGTTTCTGGCCGTCGGGGACGTGGGACGGTTCACGTCAGCGCGTATAAGGACATTGAGGGCTGGCACTACACAACCCTCTCGCTAGAGCTGCGCTCGGATTCGCGCCTCATCGATCTGCTGCTGGAGTGATGGCCCCAGGCTTGCTTGAGCAAGCCTGACAAGCGGTATTTTGACCCGGTGAGAGGAGAAACGCCTTGCGATTATCTGACACAAGGCGTCTGGGCTTGCCTGTCAAACGCTCGAACGGTGATAATTGCATATTTTAATCATCTTGATTATAATCAGGGAAGCAACCTTCGCAAGATACAGTTGAGACAGAAATTATGAACGAACAGACCGACAACAAGCCGCGCATCCTGGTGGTGGACGATAACCCTACCAACATCCGTATGGTGCGGTCGATGCTCTCTGATACACCCTACGAAATTTTCGAGGCGCACAACGGCCTCGAAGCGTTGGAAAACGTGGTAGAAATCGCGCCCGACCTCATCATCACCGATGTGATTATGCCCAAAATGGACGGGTTCACCCTGGTCAAATCGCTGCGCGAGACGCCCGACGGTGATGCCATCCCCGTCTTGATGGTCACATCGCTCCACGAACTCAAGATCAAGCTCAAGGGCCTGGAAGCCGGGGCCGACGACTTCCTCACCAAGCCCTTCATCTCCGTAGAATTACAAGCCCGCGTGCGCTCGCTGCTGCGGATCAAGTTGCTGCACGACGAACTGGAAACCAAGAACAAGGTGCTGGCGCGGGTGCTGACGCGCTACATCTCCGAGGACATCGCCAAGCTCATCCTCAGCGACCCCGACCAGAACCTGCGCCTCGGCGGCGAAAGCTGCGAGGCCAGCATCCTCTTCGCCGACATTCGCGGCTTCACCGACTTCTCCGAGTTGCACTCGCCCTCCCACGTCACGGCGATGCTCAACCGCATCTTCCAGGTGCTCACGGAACCCATCTTCCAGTTCGACGGCACGCTGGACAAGTACCTGGGTGACGCGGTGATGGCCTTCTACGGCGCGCCCGTCCCCACCGACGACCACGCCGAGCGCGCGCTCTACACCGCCTGGCTGATGCAAGATCGCTTCCGCCAACTCCGTGAGCAGCACGAGGATATGCAATCCCTGGGCTTGGGGGTGGGCATCTGCACCGGCGAGGTCATCGTCGGCAATATCGGCTCCGAGCGGCTGATGGATTACACCGTCATCGGCCAAACCGTCAATATGGCGAAGCGCCTGCAAGAACACGCCAAAGCCACGCAGATTTTGATCGAGGAGCGCACATACCAGGCTATCCAGGAACACATTGAAGCCCGGCGCGTGGACGTGCCGGTCTTGCAGGAATACCGCCAGCTTTCGCAAATCTACGAAATCGTCGCGCTGCACGATCCACAAATGCGCCACCTATAGCCGCACGTTTTAATCGGCCCATCAAGCCAACCCTGGGGGGAAAAATGAAATCGCTATTCACTGCTGTACGCTGTATGGATTGTGGGCACGAGATGCCCGCCGAACTCTTTACGACCCATTGTGAAGCCTGTAATAGCGCGTGGCTAGATGCCGTATACGATGTCGCCGCGCTGCCCGGACTGTGGCCGGACGCGCTGGCCGACCGCCCGCGCAGCTTGTGGCGTTACCGCGAGGTGCTCCCCTTCCCCCAAGACTTCGACTTCGTCTCGATGGGCGAGGAGGGCTGGACGCCGCTGGTTCACGCGCTAGGGCTGGAGCGTGAGTTGCACTTCGGCGCGGATGTGGAGCGCACCGGCGAGATCTGGATCAAGGACGAGCGCCGCGAACCGACCGGCTCCTTCAAAGACCGCCAGGCCGCCTTCACCGTGAGCACGATGAAGGCGCGGGGCATCAAGGAGATGGTGCTGGCCTCGACCGGGAACGCCGCTGCCGCCTACGCTGCCTATTGCGCGCGGGCCGGCATCAAGTTCTGGGTCTTCCTGCCGAGCAGCGTCCCCGCCGAGAAGATGCGCGAACTCGCGCTCTACGGCGCGGAAGTGGTCAAGATCACCGGAACTTATGACCAGGCCAAGCAGGTGGCCGCCGACTTCGCCACCCGGCGCGGGCTGTACCAAGACCTGGGCGCGAAGTCCATCACCGGCAAGGAGAGCATGAAGACGATGGCGATGGAAATCGTCGAGCAGTTGGGCTGGCGCGCGCCCGACTGGTACTTGCAGGCGGTCTCCGGCGGGATTGGGCCGCTCGGCGTGCTCAAGGGCTTCGAGGAACTCTTCGCCGCCGGGATCATCGACCGCGTGCCCAAGCTCGGCATCATCCAGGCCGAGGGCTGCGCGCCGATGGCCCATTCCTGGCAGAAGGGGCTGGACGAGGCCGAGCCGGTCGTGCCCGACACGCTGATTACCGTGCTTTCTACCGGCGAGCCGGGGAAAGCCTACAAAATTCTCAAGCAGGCGAATGACACCTACGGCGGCGCGATGATCGCCGTCAGCGACGGGGCCGCGTTCCGCGCGATGCGCCGGGTGGCCCGCACCGAGGGCTACTCGATGGAGCCCGCGGCCAGCGTCGCCTTCGCCGGACTGGAGCGCCTCGTCGAGGAGCACATCATCGCGCCCGATGAGTGCGTGGTGGTCAACTGCTCCGGGCACACCTTCAGCGCAGAAAAGCACGCGCTCGAAGACCGCTACGCCTTCCATCTCCAGATGACGCCGCCCTCTACCCCAGAACCGACGGAGAAGCCTTCGGGCTACTCCACCGACGGCCTGATCGCCGCCCTGGAACAACTGGACGAGCAGATCACCACCATCGTCATCATCGACGACAATCCCCACGACCGCCGCCTGCTCCGGCGGCTGCTGCTGCGTTACAAAAACTATCGCATCTTCGAGGCGCACAACGGCCCCGACGGCCTCGATCTGGTGCGCCAGCGTCAGCCCGACCTGGTGGTGCTCGACCTGACCATCCCCGGAATGAACGGCTTCGCCATCATCGAGAAGCTCAAGGCCGACAAGCGCACCAGCGATGTGCCGGTGGTCATCGTCTCGGCCAAATCCCTGTCTACCGAAGAATGGGAGCGCCTGCGCCGCCACACCCAGTCCATCTGGCAGAAGGGCAGTTTCGGCACGCAGGAGTTGGTGAGCCACGTCGTCGGGCTGCTGGGCGACAAGATCGAGATGCAGCCCCTCCCGACCACCAGCGCCGGGCCGGAGCCGGAGCAGCCGGTGGACTTTGGCGAGGATAATCGCCCGCGCATCCTCATCATTGACGATCACATCGCCGACGCGCGCCTGATGCGCCGCCTGTTTGAGGCCCGGCACCGGTTCGCCATCACCGAGGCGTACACCGGGAAAGCGGCGCTCCAGGCCATTGACGACGCCCCACCCGACATGATCGTGCTCGACCTGATGCTGCCGGACATCGCGGGCGAGGAGTTGCTGGATCAACTGCGCCACCGCGAGGACACACAACACATCCCGGTCATCGTGGTCTCGGCTAAGGACATCACCCCCGATCTGCGCGTGCAACTGGCCTCGCAGGCGGACTCTATCTGGCCTAAAGGTTCCTTAGATCGCAGCAACCTGCTGGCCCACGTAGAAAATATCTTGCCGGAATAACCCATCCCCATAAACCGGCCATGTCTGGGATGTGGCCGGTTTATGGCGTCACAACTAACACAATCGCCACAAAGTTACCACATAACGCTAACGTCATACTAACAGATTTCTGCTATCATAAAGTTGTTATGATAGCTATCATCTTGCCCTAAATGGTCAAGCGCAAAGCAAGGAGTCATTATGGATCAAAAAACCGTGTTATACATTGAGGATAATCCTCACAACAGGCGACTCGTGCGCAGGACCCTGGAACGACGCGGCTACACCCTTATCGAAGCGACCGACGGGCAAGCCGGATTGGACATGGTGCGTGAGCTAAAGCCGCCCCTGGTCTTACTGGACATCGGCTTGCCCGTGATGGACGGTATTGAAGTCGTCAAGCACATCAAAGCCGACGGCGAGTTGCAGAGCACGCCCGTCATCGCGCTCACCGCCTCTGCGATGCGCGGCGACCGCGAGCGCTTCCTGAGCGCGGGCTGTGACGATTACCTCTCCAAGCCCATCCAGGTCTTGGAACTGCTGGCGAAAGTGGCCGAGCATTATCCGCAGCACGCAGTCGCCCGCGTGTGACCTGCCTATGAACGCACAAGAGACTATACCCACCATTCTGCTGATCGAAGATTACGCCGACAACGCCCGGCTGGTGATGCGCACGTTGCAGCCTTTTGGATACCGGATATTGCACGCCTGGGATGGCGAAACCGGATTGCAGATGGCGTGCGACGAACTGCCCGACCTGATTTTGTTGGATTTGGGACTTCCCGACGTTGAGGGCCAAACGCTGGTCGGCATGATCCGCAACCAGCCCGGTCTGAAAGACACGCCGCTCATCGCTATCACCGCGTGGCCGCCAGACACCGCCCGGACGATGGCTGAGGCTTACGGATGCTCCGGCTACATCTCCAAGCCCATCAATCCCAAAGAATTCCCGGCCCTGATTGCCGGTTATCTCGCGCCAGCTATATCGAAATAATGCCAGATCTAGCCCTGGCAGCCACACAACGCGCGCGGGAGAGGGATTTCCTCCCGTTGCTGAACCGGCCCAACCTGTACAAGATCACTTTGCCGGAAGTCCGGGCCGTCTCGGCCTCGGAATTTTCCTTCGACGTGTTGGTGGCGGCCTACAACCAGGCACGTATGGACTACATCGTGCCGATGCCAATGAACGCCGCCCGCCTGCGCGAGTACGTTTACAAGTATGACGTGGATTTGCGCGCCTCGGTGGTGGCCGTAGCCGAAGGCCGCCCTCTGGGGCTGGCAATGCTCGGCCATCGAGAACGGCGCACATGGATCACCCGCTTGGGCGTGATCCCCACCAGGCGCCGCGACGGCACCGGCCAGATGCTGATGGAGCACCTCATCGCCGCCTCGCGCGCGCTGGATGCGCGGGTCATCATTCTGGAAGTGATCCAGAACAACGTCCCCGCCCACCGCATGTTCCGCAAGCTCGGTTTCAACGAGACCCGCGAGCTGCTGATCATCCGCCGCCCGCCCGGCCTGCCCGAAGTCACTGTCCCGCCGTACACGGTCGAGCACCTGGACGCCGACGCCGCGACGCAACTATTGGCGCGACGCAGCAGCCTCCCTTCGTGGCTGGATGAGACGCCCTCGCTGGTCAACGCCGGGAATCTGGGCGCGCTGCGCGTCACGCTGGACGCCGGCGGTTGGGGCTGGATCGTGTATCGCAAGACCACGTTCCAACTGCAAGCCCTGGTCATCCAAACTGAGGCGGGGTCGCCCGATGATGTGGGCCGCGCGCTGCTCCACGCGCTGCACACGCGCCATCCCGCGCTGGACACCAAGAGCGAGAACCTCCCCGCGCAGGATGTCCATTGGCCCGCCCTGCGCGCGATGGGCTACATCGAAGCGTTTCGCCGCATCGAAATGCACCGGGCCTTATAGCTACGTTAGGTCCCCCGCGCAAGCGGGGTCTATAGAGGATAGAGGTAGTGTTATGATACTGTGAGAGATACTGGAACTGTCTCTATCCTCCGTGTATAGCAGATTTTACTTGACAAATTCCCGGAAATGTTTATGATGACTCACGTTTTGAGGAACCTATGATGATGAACGCAGAACGCAATCAACAGCAGCAACAGCAACCGTGCCCCTGGAGGGAACGGATAGTGCTGCGTTGACGCCCTGCGCCATAAGAATCTGCCAGCCTGCCGTTTCCCGGTAGGCTGGTTTCTTTTTGGGTCAAGGAGGTGATTCCTGAGCAAAAAACTGGGAACTTTACCTATCAAGGTTCTTGTAATCAGACACGCATTACGCATCACTCAACCGTTTCATCTCAGCCAAGTACCCAAAAGGAGAGCTATCATGGCTAAAGAATTAGTTGCTCGTGCAAAAGAAGATAAAATCCGCTTCGTCAGTTTGCAGTTTACCGATATTTTCGGCACCATCAAGAGTGTCACCATCCCCGTCGGCCAGCTTGAGGAGATTGTCGAGGAGGGCATCTTCTTCGACGGCTCCTCGGTGGAAGGGTTTGCCCGCATCTACGAGAGCGATATGGTGCTGATGCCCGATCCCGGCACGTACCGGGTGTTGCCCTGGAGCGTGCCGGAACGCCGCCGGGCGCGCATCATCTGCGACGTGTACGATACCGAGGGAAACCTCTCGCCCAGTTCGCCGCGCAGCGCGCTCAAGAAAGTGCTAGAGCGCACGCGCGAACTGGGCTACGTCTACAACGTGGGGCCGGAGCTTGAGTTCTTCCTTTTCAAGCGCGATAACGGTGAGCCCCCTATGAACCCCGTGCCGCACGACATCGGCGGCTACTTCGACTTCTCGCCACGCGACGAGGCGCAGCAAGTGCGCAGCGAGATTGTGCTGGCGCTGGAAGCGTTGGGCATCCATGTGGAGATGAGCCATCACGAGGTCGCCACCGGGCAGCACGAGATCGACTTCCGCTACGCCGACGCGCTGACCACCGCCGACAACGCCATCACGCTCAAGTACACGGTGCGCGCCATCGCCGAGAAGCACAACCTGTACGCCAGCTTTATGCCCAAGCCCATCTTCGGCATCAACGGATCGGGGATGCACACGCATCAGAGCTTCTTCACGGCAGAGGGGAAAAACCTCTTCTACGATGAGCAGGACGCCTATCATCTGTCTAAAATGGCGTACCACTTCATCGCCGGCCAGATCGAGCACGCGCGGGCGATTTCGGCCATCGCCGCGCCCACCGTCAACAGCTACAAGCGGCTGACGCCCGGCTACGAGGCTCCGGTCTACATCTGCTGGGCGCATCGCAACCGCTCGGCGATGATCCGCGTGCCTGCCACCCGCGCCGGGAAGGAGGCCGCCACCCGCATCGAACTGCGCTGCCCCGATCCGAGCAGCAATCCCTACCTGCTCTTCGCCACCATCCTCGCCGCCGGGCTGGATGGGATGGAGCGCAAGCCCAAATCGCCCGCCCCGGTCAATGAGGACATCTATCACCTGGAGGCGGCGGATCGGCAGCGCCGGGCCATCGACACCCTGCCGGGCACGCTGGATGAGTCGCTGGACGCGCTGGAGACCGACGAGGTGATCAAGGCGGCCCTGGGTCAGCCGATTACCGAGACCTTCTTGCGCGCCAAACGCGCCGAGTGGGAAGCATATCGCATCCAGGTCACGCCCTGGGAGTTGGCGCGGTATCTGGAAACCGCGTAACATCACGCAGTGCGTCAGGAGCCGCGAGGGGCGCGGGTTGCCCCCTC
>SLSP01000260.1 GCA_007130345.1 Thermoflexales bacterium | reverse complement strand
GGATGGCCCGCGTTGGCGCTGGCGGCCCTCACCGTGCTGCTGGTCTTCGCCTCGGCCCACGCCGACGCCCACTACCGGCACGGACTCGCGCTGGACTGGTTCGCGCAACAGGCGATGGGCAACCCGCCGGAACTGCGCTTCGCCCCCTTCGAGGCGACCGCGCTCCAGGCCGCCCGCGAACTCGGCGCGTTGGCGCTGCGCGGAGCCGCGTGGACGGGCGCGCTCTTCGTGGCCGGCCGTGCCTTCGGGAAGCGCCCGCTCGCCTGGCGCGACGCCCTCGCGCTCGCGCTCTGGGGCTGGCTGCCCCTCATCCTGCGCGGACTGCTGCAACTCGCCTTTGTCGCCCGCGCCCGCGCCCCGATCTACAATCCCGGCCTCTCCGGGCTGGCCTTCGACGCGACGCCGCCACCGCTGACGGCCTTCCGCTACGTGACGCCCACCGCGTCCCAGTGGCTCGCGGCCTCGCTGCTGCGCGGCGTTGACCTGTTCACGGTCTGGCACGGGCTGCTCACGGGATGGGGCCTCGCCGCCTTCGCGCAGATGTCCCCGCGCCAGGCCCTCGCGCTGACCGCGCTGCTCTGGACGGCGGCGCTGCTGCTCCCGCTGGCGACCGGGGTTTGAGATGACCGCCCTCATCCGCGCCGCCGACCTGCGCCGCCACTTCACGATGGGCGATCAGACCGTCCGCGCGCTGGATGGCGTCTCGACAGAGGTGGCGTCCGGCGAGTTCCTGGCGATGATGGGGCCATCCGGCTCCGGCAAATCCACGCTGCTCTACCTGCTCGGCGGGCTGGATCGCCCCACCGCCGGGCGCATCTGGATCGCCGGGCAGGAACTCAGCGCGCTGGACGAGAACGCGCTGGCGGCCTATCGGCAGCGGCAGATCGGCTTCATCTTCCAGTCCTTCCACCTCGTGCCGACGATGACGGCGCTGGAGAACGTGATGTTCCCGATGGTCTTCGCCCGCGTCCCCCAGGCCGAGCGCCGGGAGCGCGCCGCCGCCCTACTCGCGCTGGTGGGCCTGGGCGAGCGGCTGGCGCACCGCCCCACGGAGCTTTCCGGCGGACAGCAGCAGCGCGTGGCGATAGCGCGCGCCCTCGCCAACGACCCGCCCATCATCCTGGCCGACGAGCCGACGGGCAACCTGGACAGCCAGATGGGGGAGGAGATTATGCGCCTGCTCGTCCGCCTCAACCGCGAGGAGGGGCGCACAATTCTGATCGTCTCGCACGACCCCACCGTCACCGACTACACCACCCGCGCCCTGCATCTGCGGGATGGGAAACTGGTTGAGGAAAAAACTGGGTGACAAGTTTCGCAACACTTCAGTTTTGTGAGCAAACCACTCAAAAAATAGCTCGAAGTCCCCGTCTCGGGGACGACTCAAGCGCGTACTACCGGTCAGCCGCCCCCGGGGACGGGGGCTTGGAGCGTCCTCATAAAACCGAACTGTTTGCAACTTGCCATTTGCCATTTGCCATTCGCAAAGGAAGCTGATATGCCAACGAAAATTCACGCCCTTAAAACGCTGCTGATGGGATTGACCGTCATCGGCCTGCTGCTGATCGCCCCGCTGGTCGCGCGCGCCGCGCCGGGGACTCAGGAAGCGCCGCCGCAGATTCAGAACGTGGAGCCGCGCAGCTTCAGCAACACCGCCGGGGCCACGTTGAGCCTCTCTGGCAACGGCTTCGTCACCACGACGTTGACCCGGCTGGTGGGCTACGGTCTGCTGGACACCACCTACGTCAGCGCGAATTGGCTCAAGGCGCAGGCCCCGCCGGGGATTCCGGCGGGCCGTTACGAGGTGGAGGTCTTCGACGGCGCGCGGGTGAGCAACCGCTTCGCCCTCGACGTGACCGCGCCGCCTGCGCCACCCTCGGCCCCGCCGCCGGGCCGCCCCATCCTCACCGTGCGCAACTTCAGCGTCGAGCCGATCAAGGTGCGCGCGGGGCAGGAGTTCGTCGTCACCCTCGAAATCTACAACAACGGCAGCCGCGCCGCAGAGAACACGCTGGCGGTCTTCACCGGCGGCAGCTTCCTGCCCGTCGGAGAGAACGGCCACGCGCTCTGGCAACTGCACATCAACCACACCGCCACCGTCAGCCAGCGGATGCGCGCCCCGGCCAACATGACTTCCGGCGTCCACCAACTCAGCATCGCCCTCAGCGCCAACGACTTCGCCGGCGACCACTACGAGTACCCGACCACCATCCCCGTAGAGGTCATCGGCGCGGCGACCGGGCCGGCGGTAGGCCAGCCGCGCCTCCTCATCGAAGCGGCCAGCACGTCCCCGGCGGAACTCATCCCCGGCGAGCCGTTCACGCTGACGCTGCGCCTGGCGAATCGGGGCAACTTCACCGCGCTCAACGTCTTCGCCACCTCTGCCTCGGAGTCGCTGGCAATCCCCGCCGCCGGCAGCGACACCGTCGCCGTGAGCCGCATCGCCATCAATGGCGCGGTCACAGTGACGCTGCCCCTGATCCTCGGCGACGTGGAGCGCGGCGGGCGGCAGCATCTCAGCATCGGCCTGGAATATGGCGACTACACCGGGGCCATCCACCGCGATCAGCAGAACGTGGGCGTGGACGTAAACACGAGCCTCGCCAATCGGCCACAACTCCTGCTGCGCGAGTACCGCGTCGCGCCGGAGCCGCTGCTGCCCGGCGAACCGTTCACGTTGACGGTCGTTCTCGCCAACGTGGGCGGCGGCGACGCGCACCGGGTGACGCTCTCCCTCGGCGGCAAGCAGGGCGAGGCGCTGGAGCCGTTCGTCGCGGCGGGCGCGGGCAACGTCCTCTTCATCCCCGAAGCCGTCGCCGGTGAAACCGTCTCCATCACCCACCGGCTTATCGTGGATGGGGCCGCCGCGCCCAAAGCCTACAACCTGCCTGTGGACATCGCCTACGACGACCCGCGCGGCGCGCGTCAGAGCGAGGTGCAGCGGATGAGCCTCATCGTCCACCGCCGGGTAGACCTGGAACCGCGCTTCTACCGCGAGCCGGACGCGCTGCGCGTCGGGCAGACGACGGCGGTGGAATTGGAGATCGTCAACCTGGGACGCAGCGCGGTCAACATCACGGGAATCACGGCGCGCAGCCCGCAGATGGACACGCGCCCGACCGGGCAGCCGTTCGTCGGCCCGCTGGACGCCAACGGCGCGGCCCCCCTCGATTTGGACATCACGCCGCGCGCCGCCGGCCCGGCAGAGTTGGAGATCACCGTCGCGTACCGGGACGACTTCAACCAGACCCAGACGCGCGCGTGGACGCTGGCCTTCGAGGCGCAGGACGCGCCCGCGCCCGACTCATCCGCCGCGCCGCCCACCTCCGCCCCACCCGCGCCCGCGCCCACCTTCTGGCAGCGCGTCGGCCAAATCTTCCGGGGCCTGTTGGGCCTGGGCAGTTGAAGAATGAAAACTGGAGTTTTGACGTTTGACGTTTGACGTTTCACGTCTTCCCAAGCCCTCGATTACGATTACGAATTACGATTACGATCACGATTTTCTGAGGAGAAAACCATGCCTACCCTTGACTTAGGACAAGACATCCACTACATCGACCAGGGCAGCGGCGAAGCGTTGCTGCTCTTCGCGGACAACCTGCACGCGACCGGGGCGTATGAAGCCGAGATCGCGCATTTCTCTGACCGGTTTCGCGTCGTGAGTTTCGACTATCCCGGCGCCGGGCAATCCACGCGGGACATCCGCTATCAAGACGAGCGCGAGTACGACCTGTGGAACTACCGCGCCGATCTCGCCTGCCACCTGCTGCTGGCATTGCAAATCGAGCAGTGCTTTGTGCTTGGCTCAGGCTTCGGCGCGTGGGCCGCTCTGCACTTCGCCGGGAAACAGGCGCGCCTGCATCAGCTCACTGCGCGGGGCGTGGTGGCCGATAGCTTCCTGACGGCGATGGATAGCCGCGCCCTGCATCGCGCGCTGGACAAACGCGAGCATTACTACATACGCCGGGTTCCCTGGCTGGAACGCCAGCACGGAGAGGATTGGCGCGCGGTGGTGGATGCGGACACGGCCTTCCTGCGCCGCCTGGCCGATCACGGCGGGTACGCGCTGCCGGACGGCGTCGCGCAGGCCATCACCGCGCCGGTCTTGCTGACGGGCAACCTCCAGGACGACGTGCTGCCGGGCCTCGCCGCCGACTACGCCCGCCTGGCGCAGCGCATCCCCGATTGCAGCGTCCATCTCGCCAGTCGCTCCGGGCATCGCTACGGCGATCAGCATCCCCTGCTGTGGACGGCCCCGGAGATTTTCCGCGCCCAGGCGGATGCTTTCTTGGGGCGGCTGGCGTAACGCGACCAGGCGCGCGCGATGACCTTCCCCGACCTGCTCGCGCTCGTGTGGGGCAATCTGCGCCGGATGCGGGGCCGCGTGCTGCTGACGGCCCTCGGCGTGGTGGTGGGGACGGCGGCGGTGGTGGTGCTGATTTCGCTCGGCGCGGGGTTGCAGCGGCAAGCGTTGCGACAACTCGGCAGCGCGGCGCAGGAAATCCGTCTCACCGGCGGCAGCGACATGACCGGCGGCGCGACGCGGCCCCTCCTCGACGCGGCGCTGCTGGCGCGCATCGAGGCGTTGCCCGGCGTGGAGGCCGTCATCCCCTTCGAGTTGGTGAGCGCGCCCCTCGACGTGGAGGCGGGCCAGATGTGTTCCCGCGCCGTCCGCGTGATGGGCGTGGATGCGGCGGACTTCGCGGCGCTGGACTTCGAGGCCGCGTCCGGCGCGCTCGATATGCAGCGCGGGCAGGCGCTCCTGGGCGCGCGTGTCCCGGAGACCCTGGGCCGCACCCTCGGCCCGCGCGAACGGGAGAATACGCCGCCCGACCTGGTCGGCGAGACGCTCACGCTCTACCTCGCCCGCAACAGCGCGGACGGTGCCCCCGTCGAGCGCGCCGTCCGCGTGGAGGTGAGCGGCGTCCTCGCGCCGCGCGGTAGCGCCTACGACTTCGCCATCTACCTCCCCCACCGCGAGGCGCTCGCGCTCAACACCTGGTACTTCGCCCAGCGCCGCGACCCGACCCGCCAGGGCCATCCCGAAGTGCTGGTCAAGGTGGGCGACGTGCGCCAAATCGCGGCGATAGAGGGCCAACTGCTCGCGTGGGGCCTCAACGTCTTCTCCGAGCGGGAGCAGGCCGAGAGCCTGGGCGCGTATTTCACGGAGTTGCAGGCCCTGCTCGGCGGCATCGCGGCGATCTCGCTGCTGGTGGCGGCGTTCAGCATCGCCAACACCATGCTGATGGCGATCATCGAGCGCACGCGCGAAATCGGCCTGATGAAGGCCCTCGGCGCGACGCACCGCGACGTGATGGCCGTCTTCTTGAGCGAGGCAGGCTGCATCGGCCTGCTCGGCGGCGTGGGCGGCGTGAGCGTGGGGATGGGCATCAACGGGCTAATCAACCTGCTCGGCGGCGATAGCGGCCTGACGGAGCGCATGTTCGGCGCGGGCGTCGCCTTGCACGCCTTCACGCCCCTCTGGTTGCCCCTCTTCGGCATCGGCTTCGCCGTCCTCATCGGCGTCGCCTCCGGCATCTATCCGGCTCACCGCGCCGCGCAGATGCGCCCGATTGCGGCGTTGAAGTTGGGATGAGCCTCCGGGACTTGCTGCCCCTGGTCTGGGCCAATCTGCGGCGCGCGCGCGGGCGCGTGGCGCTCACGGCGGTGGGCGTCACCATCGGGACGGCGGCGCTGCTCGTGCTGATCTCGTTGGGGGCCGGATTGCAGCGCCTCTCCACTGAGTTCACCTCCGGCAGCGACCTGACGACCATCCATCTCTATCCGCGCATCGCGTACCGCGTGGTGCAAGGCGCAGAGTTGGCGGGGATGGCCTCCGCCGACATCCCCACCCGATGCGGCAGCCCGATGGACGCGGAGCCTATCGTGGATGAAGCGATGCGCGAGCGCTTCGCCGCGCTGCCCGGCGTGGCTTGGGTCGCCGTCCACGAGACGCTGCTGGGAGCCGCCGAGATCGAGTACGGCGCGTTGCGCGGATCGAGCGTCGTGCGCGGCGTGGAGCCGGCGCTGCTCGCCCAGATGGGGCTGGACGTGGCGCGCGGCGCGGCGGACTGGGGCCGGGGCGAGGCCGTCATCGGCGCGGACTTCGCCGCCGCGCTCTACGATCCCGCGCAAAGCGACGTCGCGCAACGGCGCAGCACGCCCGCGCCCGACCTGCTCGGCGAGCGGCTCACCCTGCGCCTGACCACGCTCGACGCGGAGGGGCGCGAACTACACCGCGAGGTGCGCGTGCGCGTGGTGGGCGTCCTCGCGCCGCGCGGGTGGCTGTACGACGACGGGCTGTTTCTGCTGGAGCGCGACGTGGTGGAACTCAACACCTGGATGCACGCGGGCCGCGCCGGACAGCGCCGCGATCCGGCTCGCCAGGGCTACAGCGGCGTCATCATCCAGGCGGCGGATTTGGGGAGCACGGTGGCGGTCGAAGCCGCGCTCGCCGAGTTGGGCTTCCCCGTCTACACAGAGCGGCAACAGTTGGAGGAGTGGGCCGGGTTCTTCACGACGCTGCAACTCTTCCTGGGCGGCGTCGGCGCGCTGGCGCTGCTGGTGGCCGCGTTCGGCATCTCCAACACGATGCAGATGGCGATCCACGAGCGCACGCACGAAATCGGCCTGATGAAGGCCCTCGGCGCAACACACCGCGACGTGACGCTCATCTTCCTGGCGGAATCCGCCGGAATCGGCGCGCTTGGCGGCGCGGGCGGCGTCCTCACGGGGGGGCTGCTCGTCGCGCTGATGCGTCTGGGCGGTTCGATCCGGCTGGCGGGCCTGCCCTCGACATCCGCTCACGTCCCGCCGTGGCTGCCGCTCTTCGCGGTGAGCTTCGCCGGGCTGGTGGGCGTGGTCGCCGGAACCTATCCCGCGCGACGCGCCGCCCGGCTGGAACCGCTCATCGCGTTGAAGTATGAGTGAGCAAGGGGGCTTAAAAACCAGACCTGTCAGGTTTTAGAAACCTGACAGGTCTATTTTGGCAATCCAAAAAGAGGGGCGGCTCAAGCCACCCCTCGTGCTATGCGTGAGTCCGCTAACTCGCCGCCGCCGCCGCCCGCGCCCCCAACGCCGTGTGGACGCCGTAGGCCGCTTCACGGTCGTGGCGGAACTGGCGCGTGTAGAGGTCGTAGTAATGCCCACGCGCGCGGATCAGCTCGCGGTGCGTGCCCATCTCGTCGATCTGGCCGTCCTTGATGACCAGGATGCGGTCGGCGCGCTTGATGGTGGAGAGCCGGTGCGCGATGACGAAGCTCGTCCGCCCTTCCATGATGGCCTCCATCCCCCGCTGGAGCAGCGCCTCGGTCATCGTGTCCACTGAACTGGTCGCCTCGTCGAGGATCATGATGTCGGGGTCGGCCAGCACAGCCCGCGCGATGCTCACGAGCTGCTTCTGCCCCACCGAAAGCAGGTTGCCGCCCTCGCCCACGTCCTCGTCGTACCCCTTCTCCATCCCGGCGATGAAGTCGTGCGCGTGCGCGATCTTCGCCGCCTCCTCCACCTCCGCGTCGGTGGCGTCGAGTCGCCCGTAGCGGATGTTCTCGCGGATGGTGCCAGAGAACAGATGCGGCGCTTGCAAGACCATGCCCACCCGCGATTGGATGGCGCGCTGCGTCAGTTCGGTGTAGTCGCGCCCGTCGATGCGGACGACGCCCTCGGTCGGTTCGTAGAAGCGGCAGATGAGGTTGACGATGGTGGACTTCCCGCCGCCCGTCGGCCCGACCACGGCGATCCGCTCGCCGGGCTGGACGTGGAGGTTGAAGTCCTTGAGCACGTCCTTGCCCTCCTCGTAGCGGAAGGTCACGCCCTCGAACGCGATCTCGCCGGCGATGTCGCCGGGATCGATAGCGCCCTCGCGGTCAATCACGTCGGGGTCGGCGTCGATGAGCGAGAAGACACGCTCCGCCGAGGCCACCGTCCGCTGCATCTCGGCGTAGATGCGGGCCATATCCTGAATCGGCCACATGATGAAGGTGAGATAGGCGAGGAACGCCTGGATGCCGCCGATGGTGATACCGCCCACCTCGCTCTGGAAGCCGCCGTACCAGATGACGGCTCCCACACCGAGCGAACCGATCACCTGGACGATGGGCAGGAACAGGGCCGACAGCCACGCCGCCCGATACGCCGCGTCGTACATCTCGGAGGTCTTCTCGCTGAACGCGGCCAGGTCTTCTTTCTCGTGAACCAGCGCCTTGACCACGCGCACGCCCGTGATGCTCTCGTTGTACGCGCCCGTGACCTTCGAGTTGAGCTTGCGCACCCGGCGAAACTGCACCAGGATGCGCTGCTTGAACCAGAACGCGATCCAGGCCATCACCGGAATCAGCGCGGCGACGATGAGCGCCAGCCGCCAGTTGATGATCGCCATAAAGGTGAGCGAGGTGATGATGTTGAGCGACGACCAGGTGATGTCCACCAGGCCCCACGTCACCAACTCGGCGATGCGGTTGGCGTCGGACGTGACCCGCGAGATGATCCAGCCCACGGGAGTCTTGTCGAAGTAGGCGAACGAGAGTTTTTGCAGGTGATTGAAGAGCTTGCGGCGCAGGTCGTACTGCACGCGCTCGCCGAGCACGCCCGCCAGGTAGATGAAGCCGAAGACGGTGATGGCTTGCAGCACCGCCAGCCCGCCGTAGGTCGTCAACAGCCGCGTCAGCATCGCGCGGTCGCCCGCCAGGATGCCCTCATCGACGATGCGCTTGCCCAAATAGGTGAAGTAGGAGTCCATCGTGGACGTGCCGGCAATCATCAGGATGAAGCCGAGCACCCAGTACCAATAGGGCTTGACCTGTTCCAGGATGCGCAACACCACGCGCCCGTTGAACTGCGTATTAAATTCTTCTTCTTCAAATTCGTAATGGTCTGCCATAGTAGCCTCAATGTTATGTGAGAGAAATAATTCTACTGCGTATTGCGTAATGCGTAATGCGTAAATACGGAATACGCACTACGCAATACTTGTTGTTTACGCCAGCGCGAACTCGCGGATTTCCGCTTCGAATTCCTCTTCTGCCTCATCCAGCACTTCCTCGGCGATTTCGTCCTCGATGCGGGATTGAATCTCGTAAATCTCCCGGTACAATCCGTCTTGGCGAATCAGGTCGATGTGCTGGCCCGCTTGGATGATGCGCCCCTTATCGAGCACCAGAATCACGTCGGCGATCATCACCGTCTGGATGCGGTGCGCGATGATAAACGTCGTGCGCCCTTCCATCAGCCGCTCCAACGCGGCGCGAATCTGCGCCTCGGTCTCAGTGTCCACCGACGAGGTGGCGTCATCCAGCACCAGGATGCGCGGGTCCTTGAGAATCGCGCGCGCAATCGCCACGCGCTGGCGCTGGCCGCCCGAAAGCGTCACGCCCTTCTCGCCGACCAGGGTATCGTATCCCTCCGGGAAGGTGAGGATGATGTCGTGGATGGCCGCCGCCTGGGCTGCCGCCTCGACCTCCTCCTGCGTCACCTCGCGCCCCGCGCCGTAGGCGATGTTCTCGCGGATGGTGCGGGAGAAGAGGAACGGCTCCTGCTCCACGATGCCCATCTGACGGCGCAGCATCGCGCGGGGATACTCCTCCAGCG
>SLSP01000243.1 GCA_007130345.1 Thermoflexales bacterium | reverse complement strand
CGCAAGACCTTCCGCGTCGCCACGCCACCGCGCAAGGAGTAAGCCACGCCTCCCTTCGACGAAAGCCTGCGCGGGTGGGTACGCAGCTCGCTGCTGGACTTTCCGGGCCACATCGCCACGGTGCTCTTCACCGGGGGATGCGATTTCCGCTGCCCGATGTGCCACAACGCCGATTTGGTGTTGCGCCCCGCCGAGTTGCCACCGCTCCCCCTGGCAGAAGTATGGCGGCACCTCGCCCGGCGCGTCGGCAAGATCACGGGTGTGGTCATCACCGGCGGCGAGCCGACGCTCCACGCCGGCCTGGCGGATTTCCTGCGCGAGGTGCGGGCGCGCGGCTTCGCGGTCAAGCTGGATACCAACGGCTACGCGCCGGACGTGCTGGCCGGCCTGTTCGATCTGGGCCTGCTCGACTACGTGGCGATGGACGTCAAGGCCCCGCCGGACAAGTACGCTTCGCTGACCGGGCTGGCGGCGGTGGACGTGAACCGCATCCAGCGCAGCCTCCATCTCATCCGGGAGAGCGGCATCCCCTATGAACTCCGCACCACCGTCGTGCCGGGCCTGCTTGACGCCGACGACATTGAGGCGCTGGCCCAGTGGATCGCGGAGGCGGAGCGGTACGCGCTCCAGCAGTTTCGCGGCGGGGCCACGCTTGACCCGGCGCTCTCTGCTGCGACGCCCTATTCCGTCGATGCGTTGCGCGCGATGGCCGACCGCGCTCGCCTCTGGCTGCCCCAGGTCACAGTGCGGGGGGTGTAGTTATCGCGGCGTAATTCACCGGGAATCAAAACCCGCCCGACTCTCGATGAGTCGGGCGGGTTTGATTCAACACGACGTTATGGGTCCCCTGAAAAAAGTCCAAAAATCCGATTTTTCCACATGCGACCTACTACCTATATGAAATTCGCACGCGAAAAATCTACATATAGTATCAAGGTTCTAAAAAATCGGATTTTTTAGGGTTCTTTCAGTAGCGTCAAACGTGAAACGTCAAGCGTCAAAACCTCTTCACGTTTGACGTTTGACGCCTGACGTTTCACGTCTCACAGATCGTCATAGCGGCAGCCGGACGTGGAAGGTGCTCCCTGGACAGGTCTCCTCGTCGTGGCCCGCGCTCTCCACCCAAATCGAACCGTCGTGCGCGGCGACGATGCCCCGCGCGATAGCCAGTCCCAATCCCGGCCCGCCGCCCTTGAACTTGGTGCGTCCCGACGAGTGCAAGGCCACCAGGCCCGTTTGATAAAATTTCTCGAAGATCAGCTTGTGGTGCTCCGGATCGATGCCGATGCCGGTGTCTCGCACGGTGATTTCGACCACGGGAGCGTCCTTGTCCGCCCAGCCATCCACCACAATCAGCCCGCCATCGGGCGTGTACTTGATGCCGTTCATCACCAGGTGATAGAAGACCTTGTACAGCATATCCGAATCCGCCTGCACCGGGGGCAACTCGGCGATGGCGTCGCTTATCTGGAGCGTCAGATTCCGCTCCGCCAGGTCGCCCCGGAAGTGTTGCTGAACCCGCGTGAGCAGGTCGCAGATGCGCGTGGGATGTGGCATAAGTTGCAACACCTGGCTGTCGATCTTGGTCACGTCCAGGATGCTGTTGACGATCTCGTGCATCCGCCCCATCCCCGAAAGAATACCCTCCAGCGCGGGCTTCACCTGGGGATTGTCCCGAATGTCCGGCAACGCGCCCAATACCTGCGCGTACCCCTTGATGACGGTCAAGGGCGTGCGCAGTTCGTGCGCCGTCACCTCGATGAAATTGGACTTGGTCTGATCTAGCTTCTCAAGGTTGCGATAGGCCATGTTCAGTTCGCCGTACAGTTGCGCGTTCTGCAAGGCGATGGCCGCCTGTGACGCGAATGTCGAAGCCAACAGCGCGTCCTCCGCGCTGAACTCGCCTACATCCTTCCGCGTCATCGAGATCATACCGAACACCTGATCCCGCGAAATGATGGGCGCGCCCAGCCACGACCGATGCACCGCCAGCCCCTCCACAAATTGCCAGCCCGGTTCCTCCATCACGTCTTCGACCACGATGGGCCGCCGCTCCCGAATCATCCGCTCGAACACGTCGCCCTCGCGGATGACGACCGTGACTTCTTGCCCTTGCTTGGATTCCGGGAAGCCGCGCTGCGCCACAGTTTTAAGCAAATCACCGTGTTCCAGCATGATGGAGCAACGCTCGTAGGGCACCACCGTTGCCAACTGATCCAGGATGCGCCCCGGCACCTCCTGCATATCGAGACTTCGCCCCAATTCGCGGCCAGCCCGTTCCAGGGCCTCCGCCAGGAACCGGCGGCGTTGCTCCTGTTCGTAAAGTTGCGCGTTGCGGATGGTAATCGAGATTTGCGCGGCCAGTGTTTGTAGCAGCAGGCGCGCGTCGTCAGTGAACGCGCTGGCGCGGTCGCTCTGGATGTTCAAGGCCCCGATTAGCGTGTCCCCCACGCGCAAGGGCAGCACAAGTTCCGAGCACGTTTCCGGCAATGCGTCGGGCACGACGCCCGGCGAGGTGGCACAGGCCTCTTCCAGCAGCGTCTCTTCGCCGGTGATGGCCGCCTGTGCAATGGGCGTCTGCGCGTCCAGCGCCATCGTGAAGCCCGCCATGCGCCCCACGTTGGCAGATCGCCCGGCCCCGGCCCGCAAGACCACGCCCCCTTCCTTCTCCATCGTCAGCCACACGCCGACGAAGTAGTAGTTGAACTGCATCTGAATCTGCTGCACCACCTGCTCCAACAACGAGTCCAAATCCAGCAGCATCGTCAACTGCTGCCCCACGCGGTTGCTGACTTCCAGTTGCTTGGCGCGCTGCATTAACTCGCGGTTAGCTTCTCGTAACTCGGACGTGCGCTCCGTCACGCGCTGCTCCAACGTCTTCGCCCAGGCCACCGTCTCCTGATACAGTTGCGCGTTTTCGATAGCCGTAGCCGCCTGGTTCGCAAACAGGGCCAGCAGATCGGCGTCGGCCTGCGAGAATCGCCCGGTCATCCACCGGTTATCGACGTAGAGCATCCCAAGCAAATCCGCCCGCGCCATCAACGGCACGCAGAGCATCGAGCGGCGCTCTAAATCGCTCACCGCATCCTGCCCGGCAAGCGGTTCCTGCGCCAGCACCGGCAAGCGCGTCTCGCGCACCTCCCGGAAGACCTCCGTCGCGACTTCCGTCTGGATGTGTGCCGGCGTCGCCGCGTCCATCCCGCGCACAGCCCGGAACGCCATCTCGCCCGCGCCGTCCAACAGCACGATAAAGCCGCGCTCCGCCCCGCTCAACTCGATGACCTGATCCATCACGTAGTCGAAGAGGGAGTCGTCGTGCAATTCGTTCATCTTGCGGCTGATGTTGAGCACGCGCTGCAAGCGCTCCTTGATGTGCCGCGCTTCTGCCGTCGCGCCATCGCTCTCGGATTCGGCCAGCGGCGGCACCGCGACCACGTCCTGCTGCGCCGCTGACTGCCGCGCCCATTCCATCAAAATCGCGTGGTTGGTATCGACCTTGTTGAGATAGTTCCGGCGCAATCCCTCGTCGCTGAGGGTGGCGATGCCAGAGAACAGCGCGGCGCGCGCTTGCTGCAAACTCAGCCACGCCTCCTTGTCCAGGGGATGCGCGTCCCCCGTTGCCCGAAGCACCTGATAATGCGACCACCACACATCCTGCGCGGCATAATCTCCGGCGTTCCCGGCTTGCCGCAGTAAATCCACCGCTTCGGTGGTATAACTTCGCGCCGCGCGGGCGTCCCCAGAGGCCAGGTGCGCCGCGCCGAGCCAGGCCAGCGCGGCGGCCAGATCGCCCCGCGCGCCAAGCTCGCGCAACATCGTACACGCCGTTTCCAGCAGCCGCCGCGCAGAGGCGACGCGCTCCCGCGCCAGGGCCACTTGCCCCAATCCGATCCAGTACGCCGCCTCCACCCACCGGTCGCCGATCTCGTGGGCCAACGCGCGCCCTTCCTGCAAGACGGCCTCGGCGGATTCGTGCTCGCCCAATGCCAGATAGACGCGGCCCAGGCTCTCCAGATAGTAGGCGAGGATAGCGCGCCCGCCCATCTCCCGCTCGATGCGCGTGGCTCGTTCCAGATAATCGCGGGCTGTGGCGTATAGCCCCAGGCTCAAATAGAGCAAGCCCAGATTGTTGTACGCGCGCCCTTGCCCGCTCCGGTCGCCGATGGCCTGGACGATAGCCAGCGATTGCTCGTAATAGTCTCTGGCCCTGGCCCGGTCGGTGGCGACGACGCCCCGCGCGTTGAGCACGTCGGCCTCGCCGGAACGGTCGCGCAGTTCGCGGTATAGCGTCAACGCCTGCTCGTAATAGCGGCCCACATCCGCGTTGCGCCCCATCCGATAGGCCACCCGTCCTAACAGGCGTAAGCTGTTGGCCTCGCCAGCGCGATCTTCGAGATCGCGGTAGATGCGCAGCGCGTCCAGATGCGCGTGATGGGGCCGCTCCTGCTCGCCGAGCCGATAGCTGGCCTCGCCCAACGCCGTGAGGCTGTCGGCCTCCAGCTTGCGATCCTTCACCTGGCGGGCCAGCGCCAACGCCCGCTCCGCGGCGCGGACGGCCTCAGCCTGATTACCCATCTGATTCGCCAGGGCCACCTGCCGCGTCACCACCGCCACCTGCCGCCGCGAGTCCCCCATCGCCTCCGCGATGCGCGCCATGGCGTCCAAATCGTCCGCCTGGCCCTGCCGGTTGCCCACCAGACTGTACGCCTCCTCGCGGCCCGCCAGGAGCGCGTACTCCGTCTCGACATCGGCCAGCGCGGGATGGGCGCGCAGCAAATCCAACGCCTGATTGTAATGCTGGATGGCCGAGGCGTTGGCGTACATCTGCCGCGCCTTATCCGCCGCCATCCGCGCGTAACGCAGCGCGCGCTCCCAATCCCGCGCCCGCTCGAAGTGCCAGGCCAGCGCCTCGGCCACGTCGTGCTCCGGGTAGAGCGCGCGCAGCACCTCGCCGATGCGCCGATGCCGCGCCACGCGCTCCGCCTCATCCAGTGTGGCGTAGAGCGCGCGGCGCAGTTGGTCGTTGGCGAAGTGGTAGATGACCTGCTCGGCCTGGTGATGGCGATCCAGGATGTGTTCTCGCACCACCGCGTCGATGCGCCGCGCTAACGCCGCGTCAGAAAGTCCTGACACCTCCCGCAACACACGCATATCCAGCCAGCGCCCCATCACGGCGGCCCACATCAACACCGCGTGCGCTTCGGGAATCTGCTCGATCTGCTTCAGAGAGCGTCCCGGCGCGATGGTGGTGTCGATGGGGAGGTGTTCCAGGCGCGCGGCATCGACGCGCCACCGCGCCCCATCGAAGCCGAGCGCGCGCTCGGCTACCAGACTGCGCACCGCGCTCTCAATATACAGGGGATTGCCGCCCGTCTCCGTCATCACGCGCTGCATCAGGGCCGCCGGTAGTTCCGCAACCTCTCCCACAGCGCGCAGCATCGAGCGCACCAGCTCGGCAGATTGGACTATGGAGAGCGCGCTGAGGTGTATCGCGGCAAAGGGGGCCGCGCCTGTGGGGGGCGGCATATCCCGGTGGGCATCGAAGAGCGTCGCCCGCTGTAGCAGTGGGTGCAGCGCGTGCGTCGCAGCGATTTCTTCGTCGCGGTAGAGGGCCAACAGGAGCAGCTTATCTCGCGGCGCTTGCTCGCCCACCGCCGCCAACAGCGCGAGGGATTCGGCGTCCGCGTATTGCACATCCTTGAAGATCAGCAGCAGCGGTTGATTGCACGCCAACAGCAAACCGGTCACCGCTTCATCCACCAACCCCGCCTGGCCGTCTCCATTCGCGGCATCCGGCGGCGACGCGCCCTCCGGGGATTCGGCAAGCTCCGGCATCAGGCGCAGCAGCGGTTCGACGTACTCCCGCGCCTCGACAAACGCGCACGCATCCCGGTCGGCCAGGAACTGGCGCAGGATGGTCTTCCACGGATGATAGGGCGCGGGCGCGTGCTCGTGGCACACGCCCGTGTAAACCATCACCCGGTGCATCTCTGCCCGGTGTTGCAATTCCTCAACCAACCGCGACTTGCCCATCCCCACCGGGCCGGCCACGAAGACCAACTGCCCCGCGCCGTGGAGAGACCGGGTGAGCGCCGCTTGCAGGTACGCAATTTCTGACTCACGCCCGACAAACGCCCCCTCCGGGATGTGAATCGCAGAAACCGCACTGGGTTGAGAAGGTGATTCTGACATTTACTACCTCGTCGCTATCGTGGAATAAGCTGGTTTCAAAAGCGCTAGACTTGAGTTGTATTGCGTGTTGCGTATTGCGAAAACACACGTAATCACAATACAGTGCTGCAACCTCTGTACAGACCTGACAAGTTTATAAAACCTGTCAAGTCTCACCCGTTTCAAATGATAGACCACCACTTGCTATTGTATCACAAAGCAAAGTACAGTACAGGCCAAATACCAAGACGTTGATCTTCTTTTTACGTAACACGCAACACGCAACAAGCAAAACAACCTCCTCACGGCCACCAGCGCGCCACGTCCTGCAGAGCTTGCGCGACCTCAATCACCGCCTCCGGCCCGCCGTGCTCGGCCAGCGCGGGGGCCAACGCCGCGAGGTCGGTCAGCACTTGCGCCCGTGGCCTAAGCTCCCAGGCCGAAAGGACCCGCGCCCACGCCTGCTCTGCGGAAAGATGCGGCAGCGCGGGAGCCAACGCCGCGAGGTGTTCCGCGCGCGCCGTGTCATCCGCCACCGTCAACGCAGAAGTCAACGCCTCCATCAGCCGCGTCTCCCGGAGCGTGGCGGGCAAGTGCGGCGACAGTTCGGCCAACGCCACCAGGCGCGCGGAGATGTCCTCCTCCGTATCGAGGAGGGCCAACGCTGCCTCTGCCGCAGTCTCGCGTGGCGGATTCGGCAGATGGGGCAGCAACGCTCGCAGCGTCTCCAGACGCTCGCCCTGCGCGGCGAGCGTTTGCGCGTCGGTAAAGGCGCGCGCGGCGTCCTCCTGGCTGAGACCGCCACGCAGATAGGGGGCCAGCCCCGCCATCGCCCGCGCGCGGAAACGCGGCCACGGAATCCGGCGGGCCAGCGTCAGCGCCTCGTCCAGCGCATCTTCCGGGAGATGCGGCGCGGATAAAGCCAGCGCGCTCACCCGCTGCCGGATGCCCCATACCTCGCCCACCAGAGTCAAGGCCAAAGCCGGGCGGCCCATCTCCGCGAGGCGGGGAGCCAGCCACCCCAGGATCGTCGCCCGCTGCCGCCCGCGCATCCGCCGGGCCGTCGCCACCGCCGTTGTCACCACTTCGTCCTGGAGCGTGTCCGGCAGGCCGGGGGCCAACCCCATCAACGCCTGCACCCGCGTTTCTGCATCCTCAATCTGCCACATCACAGCTAACGCGCTGCGCAGAGGCCCGCCTTGCAACGCGGCCAGGTGCGGAGCCAGCCGGATCAGCGCCTCCGCGCGGGCGGCGGGGGATTCCAGCGAGCGGGCCAACTTCAGGGCCAGGCGCAGCGCGCCCCCGCGCACCTCGGCGGTGAGGGCGGGAACCAACGCGCCCAACTCCTGCATCCGCGCCGGTTCCCCTTCGAGATCCCGCGCCGCGTCCAGCGCCGCGTCTGACGCCGCCCCGCCGAGGGGTTGCGGCAACGCAGGAATGACGCCCGCCAGCGAGCGCATCCGGGCCGCCGGCTCCTCGATGCCCCAGAGCACGGCCAGCGCGCGGCGGAGCGCGCCGCCGCGCAGCCGGCGAAGCTGCCAGGCCAGGTCGCCCAGGGCGCGCAGACGCAGATCGGTATCGGTGAGGGCCTGCGCTGTGGCCAGAGCGCGTGGCAAAAGCTCCGGCGGCAGATGTGAAGCCAGTCCCACGACGGCCTCGGCGCGGGCGCGCTCGCTGCGAATACCGCTCACGGTATCAAGAGCCGCCGCCATCCGTTCCGGCGGGAGATGCGGGGCGGCTGCCAGCAGGGCCGCGCTGCGGGCGTCGCTGTAGCGGATGGCGCGGAGCGCGTCGAGGGCTACGTCCGGCACGCGCAACGCCGCGGGATACGGCACGAGGGCAGCCAGCGCCGCCGCCTGCTCCTCGCGGTCGCGGATTTCGCGGGCTTCGGCCAGCGCCTCTTCCAACAGCGGCGGCGAGAGGTACGGGGCCAATCCCGCCAGCGCCACCTGCTGACTCTCGACGTTGCGCAACTTTCGCACGTCGGCCACCACCTCGCGTAAGAGGGGGAGCGGCAGCACGGGGGCCAATCCCGCTAACGCCGTAGCGCGATCCAGGGTGCGCCGCATCCCCTGAGCCAACGCAAGGGCCGTCTGGCGCAACGGCGGCGGAAGGTGCGGGGCCAGATCGCCAAGCGCCTGGGCCTGCGCGCTGACCGGTTCCACCTCGCGCACCAGATCGAGGGCCGCCGCGCCTTGTCCCACCTCGATGTACCGCGCGGCCAGAGCGACCAGCGCCGAGGCGCGAGCAGCGCGGTGGTCAATGGCGCGGGCGCTGTCGAGCGCGGCGGCCAAGCGCGTTTTGGGCAGGCGCGGCGCGATACCCACCAGGGCCGAGGCGCGGGCTTCGGCGTTGCCGATGGCGTCCACGGCGGCCAGGAGCCGCTCCCACAATGACGGAGCCAACGCCTGCGCCAGCCCCGTGAGGATGCGGGCTTGTTCCGGGCCGGAGCGCGCGTCCGACAATTCGGCCAATACTTGGCGCTGCACCTGCGCGGTGATGGCTTCGGGCAGGCCGGGGGCCACGCCCATCAGCGCTTCGAGGCGGCGGATGTGGCTGCGCACGGAGCGCGCTTGCTCCAGGGCGGCGTCGGCCAGATGCGGCGGGAGGTAGGCGGCGAGGTGATGCAGCGCCAACGCTTGGCGCGGCGCGCTGCTGATTCTGCCGGAGAGCGCCAGGGCCTCTTCGGGGAAGCCGAGGGCCGCCAGCCGGGGCGCGAGGCGCGCCCACGCCTGCGAGCGCGCCGCCGACCGGCCCACGCCTTGCGCCACGTCTAGAGCCTGCCGCACCTGCGCCGCGTCGAGGTGCGGAGCGAGGGCGGCCAACGTCGCGGCGCGGGCGTCGGCGTCTTCCCAGGCGGGAAGTTCGTCCAGGGTTGCGCTCCGCTGCACCGAATCGAGCGTGGCGGTCAGGGCGTTGAGGGCCAGCGCGCGGGGCGTCTCGTCTTGGAGGGCGAGGGCCTGGGCCAGCGCATCGAATCGCAGCGCCGCGGCGAGGTGCGGGGCGAGGGCCACCAACAGACGCGCGCGCGCGTCCTCGGTGATCAGCGTGGGCACTTCGGCCAGCAACGCCTCCGAGAGATGCGGGGCCAACGCGAGCAGGGTCGGCACGCGCTCCGCGTCTGCGGGGAGGGCGCGGGCGGATTCCAAGGCCTCGTTGAAGGCGACTTCGCGGCGGGATGCGGGGGCCAGCGGGGCCAGCTCGGCCAGGAGCGCGACGCGGGTCACGGGGTCAGGCAGGCGGCGGGCGTGGGACACGGCCTGTTCCCAGTCCCAGACCTCGCGGCGGGTCAAGGCTATCAGCAAAGGGGGCGACACGCGCCGCACCTGGGTATTGAACGCGCTCGCCAGCAGGCCATAGCGGAGGCGCAGGCCCAACGCGCCCTGGGCTTCGGCCAGCTGGCGGGCCTGGCGGAGATCGGCGAGATAGCCCCCGATCTGATTTGCCGCGTCACGGATGTGATACCAACCGTG
>SLSP01000416.1 GCA_007130345.1 Thermoflexales bacterium | reverse complement strand
TGCGCTTGAAACCCTGAGTGACTAACTATCGCCTAGAGTTTGCGGCTCACCGCACAGACCACTACATATAGGAAAAATCCTCGATTATCCACTACCTGTAGTAGGTCTCGACTGTTTTTCCACAGGTGATAATAAGTCACTCAGGGGCTTGAAACGGCCAAAAATTGGAACTCTTATTTCGCACTCATTCCTTAACACCATTTTCAGAAACCCAACAAATATCCCAAATAAAATTTGGGATATTTTGGGATAAGTTTGGATTTAGGGTATACTTCACGCCTGATAGAGCCTTGCTTGACAATTTTGCCATGCACGGAACAGATTTGCACGGAAAAACACTGATTTTTTGGTTTTATCTGTGAACTCTGTGTTCATCCGTGTCCCAAATAGGGTGACTTTGGTGATATTGCTTTGTTAGAATCAATGACGTTTGACGCATGACGTTTAACATTTCACACCACAAAGTGACCCCCGCTCGGATCCTCACATCATGGGATGGAGCACCGCCTCACGTTCCAGTGATATGAGCACCCTGTCATCATTGGTGGCTTGCACCGCGTTGAGATGCCGATACAGGCCATCACGCCGCAGCAGTTCCGCGTGTGTGCCCTGCTCGGCGATCTCGCTTCCATCCAACACCACAATTAAATCGGCGTTGCGCACGGTGGAGAGCCGATGCGCGATGACGATAGTCGTCTTCCCCACCATCAGCCGCTCCAATGCCTGCTGGATCAGCCGCTCCGTCTCGGTGTCCACCGACGACGTGGCCTCGTCCAGAATCAGGATGGGCGCGTCTTTGAGCACCGCGCGCGCAATCGCCAGCCGCTGGCGCTGCCCGCCGGAGAGCTTCACGCCCCGCTCGCCGATGAGGGTATCGTAGCCATCGGGCAGTTGCGAGATAAACTCGTGCGCGTTGGCGATTTGGGCCGCGGCCACCACCTCCTCGTCGGTGGCGTCGGGCTTGCCAAAGCGGATGTTCTCGCGGGCCGTGCCATGGAACAGGAACACGTCTTGCAGTACGATGCTGATCTGCTGGCGCAAGCTCTTGAGGGTGACCTCGCGGATGTCGCGTCCGTCCAACGAGATGCTGCCGGTTTCCACATCGTAGAAGCGCGGAATCAGGCTGGCGAGCGTCGTCTTGCCCACGCCCGTCGGCCCCACCAGCGCCAGGACGCTGTTGGCGGGCACGTCGAGCGTGATGTGTTCCAGTACCATCGGCCCCTCCTCGTAGCGGAAGCCCACGTCGCGGAACGCCAACGCGCCCTCCGCCCGCTCCGTCAGCGTGATGGCGTCCTCGCGCTCCTGCACCGCCGGCACCTCGTCCATAATCTCGGTGACGCGCTCCGTCCCCGCCAGCGCCTCCTGAATCTGCTCCCAGGCGTTGCTCAGGGCGCGCACCGGCTGGTAGAAGATCTCCAGGTACAGGAAGAAGGCCACCAAGTCCTCGATGGGGAGCACGTTCTGCATTGCCAGTTGCCCGCCGAAGTAGATGATGACGATGGTGCCCAGGGCCGAGGACAACTCCACAAACGGATGGAAGGTCGCCATCAGCCGCAGCGCGCGCAGCAGCGAATCCCGGTAGCGGTCGATGTGATAGCCGACGCGCATCGCCTCAATTTCCTCGCGGGTGAACGCCTTGATCTCGCGGATGCCGGAGATGTTGTCATTGAGGGTCGCGTTAAGCTCGCCTAGCTCGTGCTGGCGCTCGCGGAAGGCGGGGCGCACGTACTTGGCGAAGCCGCGCATCGCCAGAACGATGAAGGGGATGGGGATGAGACTCAGCAGCATCAGGTTCACGTTGAGGCTGAGGAGCACGGCGGTGACGCCGACCAGGGTCAGCACGTTGACCGCCACGTCAGGGATAGCGTGGGAGATGAGGCGCTCGATCATGTCCGAATCGTTGATCACGCGCGACATCAACTGGCCCGTCTGCTTGTCCTCGTAGAAGCGGAGCGAGAGCCGTTGCAGGTGGTCGTAAATATCGCGGCGGGCGTCGGCCACCACGCCCCATCCGGCAACGTGCGCCATATAGCTGCGCAGGAATTGCAGCACCGCGCGCGCCATATACGCCGCCAGCGCCAGCAACGCCAGCCGCGTGATGACGGGCATCGCGGCCTCGCCCTGCACCTGTCCCTGCACCGCCGCGATCAATTCGCGGATAATCCACGGCGCGAGCAGTTGCACGCCCACCAGCAGTACCATGCTGACCACCGTGATGACCAGCGGGCGCACGTAGCGTCGGGCGTAGCCCAATAAAAAGTGCATCGTTTTCATGTAGTGACCTCCGGGAGACTAGGGGGGATATAGGGCGGGTTTGTGTCATTCGCCAGGTTGTGTAGCTGCTATTACGTATTGCGTATTCGTGTTACTGTTTACGCAATACAAAAATCATTAGCCAAGCCAAGTATATCGCATTTTGGGAAATTTGCACAGGCGCGGACGTTGTGACTTTGGCCCTTTGTGGTACATTTGAAGACGTTCGATGCACGCGCGCCGTCTTACCGGGCGCGATGAGGGGAGGATAAACGAAATGCGACGCTTTTTACCCGTGTTGTTGCTGATACTGATACCCGTAGTATTTTCTGGATGCGCCGACTTAGCCAGTCTGCTGCCCACCCCAGAACCCCAGGGGCCGATGTCGGCTTACGTGACACCCACGCCAGAGCCGCGCTTCCCAGAGCAGATGCCGACGGCGGCCCGCATCCTGGAGCGTGGCGAGATGGTCGTGGGCGTCCGCTACGACCTGGAACCCTTCTCGTACATCACCGAGGACAGCGAGTTGGCCGGTCTGGAAATCGATCTGGCCCGCGAGTTGGCCCGGCGCTGGCTCGGTGACGCGGACGCCGTCCGCTTCCGGCAAGTGCGCTCCGATTCGGCGTATCAGCATCTCGACGAGGGGACGGTGGACTTCGTGCTGGCTGGCGTCACGCACACCCAAGAGGACGAGGCCCGCGCCGACTTCAGCCCGCCCTATTTCGTCAACGGGTTGGCCTTGCTGACCTTCCCGGAGACGGGCATCCAGAGCGCGGGCGACTTGGCGCAGCGGCGGGTGGGCGTGGTGGGCTGGACGGGCACGCGCCAGGAGCTATCCGCCGCCACCGACGTGATCACCGATTTTGTCACCTATGACAACTTCTTCGACGCCGTCGAGGGGCTGCGCACCCGCCAGGTGAATGCCTATGCCGACAGTCGCCATCGGCTGGAGCGCGCCCGGCGGATGGTCGCGGGCACGGCCATCGTGGGGCAGATGACCCAGGAGCCGGTGGCCCTGGTCTATCGCCAGAATGACCCCTTCTTCGCCAACCTGGTCGCGTTCACGTTCCAGGATCTGGCCCGAGACGGAACCCGCGACACGCTCTACGCGCGCTGGCTGCCGGGCACGTCGCCGCCGGCAATCGGCTTCGTGCCGGACAACACGCCGACGCCGGCTCTGTCGATGGCGCCGACGCAGCTCGCTACCCTCGACGTCATCGGGCGGATTCGGGCGCGGGGGACGGTGGCCGTGGGCTACTTCACCGACCGCTGGCCCTACAGCGCGGATCGCGCCGACGGCGTGCCCACGGGCTTCGAGGTGCGCCTCTTCGAGCGCGTCGTTGAGCGCTGGCTCGGTAGCCGCCAGGCCATCACCTTCGTGCCGGTGACGGCAGCGGACGGCTTCGATAAGCTGGCGCGGGGCGAGGTGGATGTCCTGATGGGGGGATGGTATCACACGCGGGCGGCGGAGTTGCAGGCCGATTTCTCCATCCCCATCCTGGACGATGGCGTGAGCATCTTCTCGCGGGCCGCCGCGCCCATCCGCGACTTCGAGGCATTGGCCGGACAGCGGGTGGGCATCGTCAGCGGCTCTTCGGCAGAGGCGGTGCTCCAGGAGCGATCCCAGGCGTTGGGGATTGGCATTTCGCCCGTGACCTATCCTAACGTTGAGGCCGCGCTCGCCGGGCTGAACGGGGGCGAGATCACCGCCATTCTGGGCGAGCGGCGGGCGCTGCTGGACATCCTCTTCCGGCAGCCGGGATACACCATCACGACCACGCGCTTCAACACCCGGCCCGTGGCCTACGTCCTGCCCCAGGGCGATTCGGCCTATCGGGACATGGTCAACCTCACCTTGATGACGCTCTACAGGAACGGCACCTACCGGGAACTGTACGATCTATGGTTTGACGAACCGACGCCCGCGCTGACCGTGCTGCCGGGCAATCCCGCGCTCCCCCTGGTGATTGAGGGCGTGGGCGAGTAGTCCGCATCATCGCAACGCGCACGCCAGAGCGGGCCGGAACTATCCGGCCCGCTCTTTTCGGTAACGCACTTATCGCCTGTTCTCACGGAGCATCGTCTGAGATCAGGTGCCAATGCATCTGCATCACGTCCTGATACGCTCCGCCATTGACCACCAACCGGAACCCGCCCGCGTCCAAGCCCAACGTCTCAACCAGATGTTGCGCGGCGAAGATCACGTCCTTTACGATGGGCATCTCCGCTTCTGTCAGGGCCAACAGACTGCGAACGCGGCGCTTGGGGACGATCAAAATATGGATGGGATAACTGGGCCGGGGATGATGGAAAGCCATCACCCACTCGGTTTCGTACAACCTCTCGACCGGGAGCCAGGCGTTCATATACACAAAGCTCCATCCCACCAGCCACCCACCAACGCGACTTCTTGCCAGCGCGAACAGGCTTTGGGAGAGACAGCCCACACGGTCACTCAGACTTCCGAAGTCTGTCCCCCCGGATGGCGGCGGATTCGCGCGCGGCGGGCAGCGCGCAACAAGCGTCGAACGCGGCGATGGCGTAGCCCGCATCCTCGGCGTGGCGGAGCGTGGCTTGCGCCGGCACCGCCATCCGCGTGACGCCCGCTTGCAGCGCCGCGATCTCGATGGCGGCGCGCAGGGCGCGGGCGCGCGGGCGCATACAGCCGAGGGCGATTTCCGCTGCGGGGAACTGCGCCCGAATCCTGGCAACGACCTCGGCGACAGCGTCCGGTTCGGGGGCGGCGGCCTCGGCCAGCGGCGTGGCGCGCGTCGGCGAGAAGACGATGACGACGATGACGCTCGGCGCGTCCCCGGCAGCGAGAGGACGCAGTAAACGCGCCTCGTCGCCCCGGTAGACGGTGACGTGCGGCACAACGGGAATCCCGGCGGCGCGCAGGGTGTGATACGCCGCGATGTAGTCGTCCGTGGTCGCGTCCAGACCGTGAACGCGCCGGATAACGTCATCGCTTGGAATGTCCAACGAGGCGAAGTCCACCGCCAGCCGGTGCGCGGTATCGGCGTCAATGAGGCCCGGATGGACGTTGAAAATCAGGCCCGTCTCCTGCTTCGCCTGCCGGATGGCGTCGGTCAGCGCGGCGAGGTTGAGGAGCGAGCCATCGCGGTCGGAGCCGCCGCTCAACAGTACGCCGACCGCGCCCTGTTGCCGCAGCGCGCGGCACTGCGCCAGGAGCGCGTCCGGCGTCTCCGCCGGGAGCATCCCGCCGAGGTAGGTCGCGTCGCAGTGGCGGCAGCGCAAGTTGCACGTCGCGCCAGAGAGCGAGAGCGGCGGGAAGCGGGGGATCGGGTAGTAGGTTTTGAGTCGCACGCTAGGCGGCTTTCAGCAGCGCGTGGACGACGTCCTCCGCGCTCGCGCCCACCACCTGCACATCCCCGGCGAAGAACGCCCGCGCGCGCGCGCGCAGCTCGGCCTCGTCCAGGGGAGCGCCGGTCAAGCGGCGCTCCAGGTCTTCAATGGCCTCTTCGGGATGCATGAAGAAGTCGCCCGTGATTTTGAGCGCGTGGATGCGCGACACGCCATCCGCGCCCGCGACGATCTGCATCTGCACGCGCAGCAGTTTGCCGCCGGGGGCCTTGTAATCAGCGTTGATGGTTCCAGGTTGGGTTGGCATAGCGTTCTCCCTTGATGCGCTCCATAAGCGCCAGTTCGTCTGCACTCACGTCGCCCGGTATCAGGCGGATGTCCAAAACGTCGGCAAAGCCCGCGATCAGCGCGTCCGTGACGGCGGCTTTGTCCACTTCGCCCAGTTCGCGGCGGATGGAGGTGACGCGCTCCTCGACGCCCTGGATGAGCTTATCGCGGATCTTCTCGGTGGGCACTTTGAGCAGCGAAAACATCAGGCGCGGGTTCACGTCACAGAGCAGCGTCCCGTGTTGCAGGATGCCGCCGAAGCGCCGCGTCTGCGCGTTACCCGAAATTTTCTTCCCGTGGACGAGGATGTCATTGATCGGCTTGAATTCCGCGGCGATGCCGAGGCGTTGCAGCCCCGCGACCAGGCCGCCGCACAGCAGGCCGTAAGATTCCACTACCTTCGCGGGGATGCCGGGATAGTCTGCCTTGATTGCCAGCGAGTAGGTGATCTCGCCGGTGTGGTCGTGGAAAACCGCGCCGCCACCGGTGAGCCGGCGGATCACGTCGATGTCCCGCGCGCGACACGCCTCCAGATCGACTTCCTGCTCGATGCCCTGGAAGTACCCGATGGAGACCGCTGAAGGCTCCCATCCGTAAAAACGCAAGGTAGGCGGAGATTGGTCATCCACCACGTGGCGCAGTACCGCTTCGTCCAACGCCATATTGTCGAAGGCGCTCTTGTCGCCAGTCAGCAACAACCGCCAGGTCAGTTTGGACATTCTGATCTCCTTCAAGGGTAATGATGAGTTCTCTGAAAAAAGTCTAAAAATCCGATTTTTACACAAGCGACCTACTACTTATATGAACTTCGCACGCGAAAAATCTGCCTGTAGTATCAAATTTCTAAAAAATCGGATTTTTTAGAAACGTGATGCTAACAGATGTGTTTTCAAGGCAAATTGCGATCTTCTGCGCTCGGAGCGGATCGACAGCTCCGCGGCAGCACTGAGGCGTTACGGAAAATCCGTGTCCTGTGGCCTCACTCCAAGTACTCCACCAGGGACGCGCGGGCGGCGGCTTTGTCGGCGGCGGTGAGGGGCGCGGGATGGTTGTACATCGGGCGGTTGCAGTTGGGACATCCGCTGGTGCGGAAGGGGATGCCGGATTCCAGCGCGCGCGCCATCGCGTCCGGCGGCGCGTTCAGGGACGCGAGCTTGCCGTCCGTGAACGTCATCTCCTCGGCGCGCGCCAGGTTGTGGACGATCAGGTAGCGGGCGAGTTGCAGGGCGCGGTAGCGTTCGAGCGGCGGCGGTGGGAAGTCCAGCCCCGTTCCCCGCACCGGCGTGAAGGCAAACAGCGCGATGGAGCAGCCTTTGTCGTGGAACGTCTGGAACGCGCGCGCCATCTCCGTGTCGCTCTCGCCCAACCCGGCGATGAGGTGTACCGAGCCAATGCCGAAGACGTCGATGGTCTCGTCAATGAAGCGCAGATAGCGCGCCCAGTCGAAGCCCGGCTTCATCTGCGCGAAAAGCTCCTCCGTCGCGCAGTCCAGGCCCACGCCCACTCGCGCCACGCCAGCGTCTTTGAGCGCGATCAGCCACATCCTGTCCACCGGATTCATGCAGATGGAGAGGGGCACCGCGACCGTGTCTCGAAGCCGCTGCGCCGCCGCTACAAGATCGGGCAGCAGTTGCGGCGCGTGCAGCGTTTGGAGACACACGCGCCGCACGTCCTCAGTGGCCTGGATGCTGACGAGCACGTCGTCCAGAGGAAATTCGGGCCAGGTCACGCGAGAGAGGAACTGGCGGTCGGCGTCGCTGCGCCGGGCCTGCGTGCAGAAGCGACACGCGCCCAGGCACGTTTCGCCGATGAGCGTGTAGACTGTGGTGGGGGGCGCGGTCATTTTTGCGGCACGCAGGCCCAGGCTGACCGCGGAACCGATGCTGAGTCGGATAGTTTTCAAATGGGACACCTTTGAGGGAAATCAGGGGAAAGACGTTTGTGAGACGATGTCACACCCGATTACACTTGCCCGATGGGCAGCAATATGTGGAATTCGCTGCCGGGACACGCTTCTTCATCCATACCGGGACTTTCTACCCAGATGTGGCCGCCGTGCGCCTGGATGATGCCCCGCGCTACGGCCAATCCCAAGCCCGGCCCGCCTCCCTTGAACTTAGTGCGCCCGGACGAGTGGACGGCGACCTCGCCGGTCTGGTAGAATTTCTCGAAGATTAATTCCTGGTATTCGGGATCAATGCCGATACCCTGATCCCGCACAGTCACCTGGACAAACGGATCGCCGTGCTCCTCCAGCACTTTACCGAAGACAATGACCGAATGCCCGTCAGGCGTGTACTTGATGGCGTTGCTGATCAACTGATCGAAGACCTTGTAGAGCAACTGGGCGTCAGCGTGAATGGGCGGGAGGGCTTCCAGATCCTTGACCTCCAGCGTCAGATGCCGCTCTTCGAGGGCCTCCTCATAGGCCGGTTCGATGCGCTCGAAGATTTCCCAGACGTACATCTTGCGCTTGACGATGTCCAACGTCTGGCTGTCGATCATCGCCACATCCAACATGCTGTTGACGATGGCGTGAAGTCGCTCGGTGCCGGAGATGATGCCGTTGAGGAAGGGCAACATCTTGCTCTGCTCCCCGGCCATTTTGGTGAGCATCTGCCCATATCCCCGGATCACGGTGAGGGGCGTGCGCAGTTCGTGCGCGGCCACCCGGATAAAGTCGGACTTGTTCTTGTCCATCTTTTCCAGGGTTTGATACGCGGTCTGTAGTTCTTCGGTGCGTTCTTGCACCATCTGCTCAAGTTGTTCGTTGAAGCGGCGGATCTCATCAACGAGGCTGGCGTTTTCCAGCGCGATGGCGGCCTGACCGGCGTAGGCGAGCACGGTGCGCGCGTCATCGGGGGTGAAGGCGTCCGGTTCGGCGCGCGTCAGCGAGATCATGCCCGTGACGCGATCCTTGGAGGTCAACGGAATGCCCATCCACGAGCAGTGAACCGCCAGCCCTTCGGCTTGCAAGAAGCGGGAATCGGCCCGCGTGTCGTCGATGATGAGCGGTTCGTGGCTGACGCTCAGTTCCCGGAAGACGTCCCCTTCGCGGATGGGGATGGTCGAGCCGGTGGCCTCGAAACCTTCGGGGAAGCCGCGTTGGGCAACATAGCGCAGCAAATCGTCGTCCTCAATCAGCACAGAGCCTCGACCATAAGGCACCACGATGTCCAATTGCTCCAGGATGCGCTCCGGCACCTCGCGCAAGTCCAGACTGCGCGTCAGTTCGCGCCCGGTGCGCTCCAGGGATTCAGCGACTTTTCGCCGGTACTGCTCTAAGGCGTAGAGTTCGGCGTTGCGGATAGCGACGGCTAACTGATCAGCGAGGGTCTGCATCACCATGCGGTCGGTATCCTTGAACCCGGCGATGATCTCGCGTTCGATGTCCAGCACACCGACTGTGTGCTTACCAACGGTCAGCGGGAGCGCCAGCACGGAGCGTGTGCGGGGCAATTCTTCAACGACATAGTAATCCGAGACCGCATGGACATCATCAACCCGGCGGTAGTTACCGGACTCATAGGCACTGACGAGGATACTTGGAATATCCAGGGGAATTTGCAAGCCTTTGAGGACCTGACCTTTCTGGCTGGCACCAACGCCGGCACTCAGTGCCAGGCAATTGCGCTTCTCGTCCAACGTCCAAATCCCGATGAAATAATACGCGAAGCTATCCTGAATCAATGTCACAACCTGGGGCAATAACTCTTCCAGATTGAGAATAGAGGTGGCCTG
>SLSP01000532.1 GCA_007130345.1 Thermoflexales bacterium | reverse complement strand
GCGCGTCCACCTTCCGCAAGTCGTCCAGGTAAATCTCGTGCTCGTCCGGGTTCTCGTGCCAGCGTTGGCGGAAATCGCCTTCTTCAAAGCGCGTCTCCGGCGTGTACTTCCCCGTGAGAATACCCATCGCCAGCGCGCCGCGCACGATCACGCCGATGTTCTGCGCCTGACAGTAGGGCAGGCTATCGGCCTCGGAGGTGCGGTTAAGGATGCTGTAGTCGATTTGCAGGGTGGCGCAGTTACCGTCGGCATTGAAGGCTTGCAGATACTCGAAGTCGCTGGTGCTGACGCCATAGGCGCGCACTTTGCCATCGCGCTGTAACGTCTGGAAGCCTTCCAGGAACACCTCCATCGTGGGATCGCGGAAGTTGATGTGGCTCTGAATGATGTCGATGTAATCGGTATCCAGGCGGCGCAAGTTGCTCTCCACGCCGGCGATCAGCTTGGCGACGGTGGTGTAGGCCGTCTGCTGCGCCTCGCCATCGAAATCGAACCAGCCGATCTTGGTGGCGACGATGAACCGGTCACGGCGACCGCGCATCGCCTGGCCGAGCAGTTCCTCGCTATGGCCCTGGCCGTAGACATCGGCGGTATCGAAGAAGTTGATTCCGGCATCGAGCGCGTAATCCACCGCGTCCAATATCTTGTCATCGTCCGTCTTGCCCCAGGCGTCGCCGCCAGCGGCCCACAGGCCCATCCCGATTTCGCTGATCATGATGCCGCTCTTGCCGAGCTGGCGGTACTTGAGTTGTTTGGTTGCCATACTTCCTCCTGTTGTGAGTGATTTGGTGAATATAAGACACGCGCGCGTGTCACCTAACCAATTTTGATAATCTCCAGATGCTCATTCAACGTCTCCAACACCAGCGCGTCCACCCCGATTTTCTCCTCGATCTCCAACACATTCTCCAGGCTGGCCCACGTGGCGGGGCGGCGGGCGTGCATCGAGCAGGGGTCTTTGTACGGCTGGATGGATAGCTCGTAGGTGTCGATGGCTTGCGCCAGTTCGATGATCTCCGCTTTGTCCAGGCCAATGAGGGGGCGGAAGATGGGCAGCGTGGTGGCCCCAGCGATAAGCTGGATGTTCTGGAGCGTCTGCGAGGCGACCTGGCCCACGCTCTCCCCCGTGACCAGGGCCAGGGCCTCCTGGCGCTGCGCGATACGCTCGGCCACGCGCATAATGAAGCGGCGGAAGACCACCGTCGCCACGCGCGTATCCAAATCGACCAGGGCCATCTCAAACGGCGCGGCTGAGGCCATATAGAGGTGGCCCGTCGCCTGCTGCGGGCCTAGCGTCGCTTTTGCCATCTCCACAATTTTGACCTCGCGCCAATCGACGCTGCGGGGCAGCAGGTGGAAGTGCAGGAAATCGAGCGTGCAGCCGCGCTTGAGCAGCAGGTGCGCCGCCACCGGCGAATCGATGCCGCCGGAGAAGAGCGCCAGCACGCGCCCGCTCACGCCCACCGGCAGCCCCCCCGCGCCGGGAATGCGGCGGATGAAGAGGTACGCCGCGTCCTCGTAGATTTGGATGGTCAGCTTCACGTCGGGATGGCGCAAGTTGACCGGCGCGCCGGTGGCCTCGCCGATGAGCGCGCCGATGCGCCGGTTCACCTCCGGCGATTGGATGGGATAACGCTTATCGCCGCGCCGGGTATCCACCGCGAAGCTCGTCTCTGCCGTGATGCTGCCCTCGGCCAGCCCTAGCGCGGCCTCGGCGATAGTGTCGATATCGCGGGCCACCACCAGAGTCGGCGCCAGATAGGCGATGCCGAAGACGCGCCGCAATCGCGCTTCCACCGTCTCGGCGGCGACCTCATCCGGCAAGCGCGCGATGATGTGGCTGTGGAAGCGCCCGACCTGCACGTCGCCCAAATCGCGCAACACGTCGCGGAGGTTGCGCACTAACTGTTTTTCAAAAACGTGGCGATTTTTCCCTTTGAGGGACAACTCGCCATAATGTACGATATAAGCCTGCATAATCTCTCCCGCGTGTGAAGTTCGCACATAACGTATCATATCACAGAACGCGCCTTTGACACACGCCCCCGTTTCTTGCCAAGCCGATTGAGTATGCTATGATGCTCTCGATACAACCACATTGTTTAGTTACTGTCACAGAGTATTCGCCATGCATTACACTTGGCTCCAAGGGGATTGCCAAATCCCCGCCTAACCGCCGGATTTGGCAATCCGGCGGGAGCCTGGCACGATAAGGCGAATACTTTAAGACACAAGCTTGTTTACAAGGAGAATACTATGTCAGACTCTATCGATATTCGTCGCGTCACATTGACCGCGTTGATGGGCGCGTTGATCTTCGTGCTCACCCGGGCCATACAGATCGCCACACCCGTCCAGGGCTACATTCACCTGGGGGATGCCGGGGTCTTCTTCAGCGCGTTGGCCTTCGGGCCAACCGTGGCCGCGATTGCCGGGGGCCTGGGCACCGCGCTGGCCGATGTGACCAGCGGCTACGCGCAATGGGCCATCTTCTCGCTGCTGATCCACGGTTTCCGGGGCTGGCTGATTGGCGTGATCGCTTACCGCGACACGCGCTGGCCGCGTCTGGCCTTCGCCATCCTGGTCAGCACCCTCGCGGTGATGCTCGGCTACTTCATCGCCGGGACGATCCTTTTGGGCGCGGCCAGCGCGGTGCTGGAACTGCTCCCCAACGCCATCCAGGGACTCAGTGGCGGACTGCTCGGCCTGCCCCTGTACCTGGCCGTGCGCAAAGCCTATCCGCCGCTGCTGAGTTACTCGCGGCGCTCGGCGTAGTCCGTCACCTGGTACAGTGCGGTAGGAGTCCCTTCTCAATTAGCCTCGCTCCAAGCGGATCGTCAGATCCGCGACGATGCGCCATAACGGGGAACTGACGTTCCCCTTGGAGCATAGTCAACTGGGGAGTTATCATGCCGAGCTGTACTGGTAACGCGGAGGAGGCGCTCCCTCCTCCGCGTTTTTTTGTCAAACTCAGGCGATGATTCACGTCGAAGCCCTGCGCTTTGCTTATCCGGCCCTGGCGGGAGGATTATCCTCCGGCGATCTCTGGCCGCCTCTGTCTTTCACGGTAGCTGCGGGAGAGGCGCTGGCCGTGATGGGGGCCAGCGATAGCGGCAAGAGCACGCTGTGCCACATCCTGGCGGGCTTGGCCCCCCGCTACACCGACGGCGAAGTCGGGGGCCGCGTCCGCGTGGCCGGACACGACGTGCTTGGCGCGCGCCCGCCGCTGCGCACTGTGGGCGTGCTCTTCCAGGACGCCGCGATGCAGCTCTTCAACGCCAGCGTCGAGACCGAGGTGGCGTGGGGACTGGAAGCCCTCGGCCTGGTGCCTGACGCTATCGACGCGCGGGTGGCGGAGGCATTGGCGCGCTTCGGCCTGCGCGGGCTGGCGAAGCGGTCGCCCGGCGCGCTCTCCGGCGGGCAGCAGAAGCGGCTGGCGCTGGCCTCCGTGTGGGCGATGCGTCCCCGCGTCTGGTTGCTGGATGAGCCGCTCGGCGGCCTCGATCCCCAGGGCCGCCGCGAGGTACTCGCCGCGCTCGACACGCTGCGCCAGGGCGGGACGACGCTGCTGCTCACCACGCTCCGCCCCCAGGCCGCGCAAATGGCCCCGCGCGCGCTGCTCCTCCATCCCCCGGCGACCTCTCATCACGCGACCGCCGCGCTGCTCGATGCGGAAAGCGCCCTGGTCGAAGCGGGTGTACACTATCCGCCTCGGTTTTGGCCCGCGTTGACCGGGCCGACGCGCGAGGCCCCGGCGGTGACGCTGGAAGGCGTCGCTTTCCGCTACGCGGCGGGCCAGTCGCCGGTGCTTCACGACATCAACCTGCGCATCCCCCAGGGCCAATTTGTGGCGCTGGTGGGGGCCAATGGCGCGGGCAAGAGCACGTTGGCGCGGTTGCTCAACGGCCTGTTGCGTCCGGAGCGCGGCACGGTGCGCGTGATGGGGGAGCCGACGGCGGAGCAGGCCGTGGGCGCGTTGGCCCGGCGGGTGGGCTTCCTCTTCCAGCGCCCGGAGCAGCAGATCTTCGGGACTACAGTGCGCGAGGAGATCGCGTATGGCCCGCGTCAGTTGCGCCTCCCGGAGGTGGAGCGGCGGGTGGCGGCGGCGCTGGAGCGTTTTGCGCTGGATGCCGTGGCCGATGTCCCGCCAGCGGTGCTCGGCTATGGGCGGCGGCGAGCCGTGACCCTGGCCGCGCTATCGGCGCTTGACACGCCGATCCTGGTGCTGGATGAGCCGACGGTGGGCCTCGACGGGCGGGGCTGGGCGCAGTTGCTCGCCTGGTTGCGCGCGCGCCGCGCCGCCGGCGTCACGCTCATCCTCATCACCCACGAGATGGCCCTGGCAGCCTGCGCCGACCGCGTGGTGGCCCTGGAAGCCGGGCGCGTGGTCGCCGATGGCCCGCCGGACGCGGTGCTGCCCGGCATCGACGCGGGGGCGCTGGCGTGAGTCTGGTGCGCGATTTCTACGTGCCGGGGCACTCGTGGCTGCATCAGCTCGATCCCCGGGTCAAGCTGTGGGGCGTGACGGTGGGCGTACTGGCGGCCTTCGCGTTGCCGGGATGGGGGCCGCAGGTGGCGCTGCTCCTGGGGATGCACCTGTTGCTGCGCTCGGCGGGCATCTCGTGGGGCGTGCTGCGCGCGATCTGGCGGCAGATGGCGCTGCTGGTGATCATCATCCTGCTGCTGCAACCGTTCTTCTCGCCGGATGGGGCCGCTATCGTGGCGTGGGGGCCGCTACAATGGACGTGGGGCGGCATCCACGCGGCGGTGGTGCTGGCATTGCGCGCGCTGGCTATCGCCTTCATCAGCGGCGGCCTGCTGCTGACCACGTCGCCGCCGGCGTTGGTGCGCGCGCTGGTGCGCCTGGGGCTACCCTATCACTGGGGTTTCACCATCAGCCTGACCTTGCGCTTCTTGCCCACCATCCACGCGCTCTTTCTAGCGGTGCGGGATGCTCAGGCGGCCCGGGGGTGGGTGACGGAGGGCCACCTCTGGCGGCGCTTGCGCGGCTATCTGCCGGTGCTGGTGGCGGTGGTGGTCAACACGTTGCGGATGAGCGACCAACTGACGCTGGCGCTGGCGGCGCGGGGCCTGGGAGCGGATTCCCGGCGCACCACCTGGCGCGATCTGCGGATGCGGCGGCTGGATTGGGGCGTGTTGGCGCTGCTGACCCTGGCGGGCGGCGTCATCGTGGTGGGCTGGTGGGGGCGGCTGTGATTGTTCAGCGGGTTGACCCGTGCTATACTTTTGTACGCACGGGTCATTCTCGAAAGCAACCTGCGCAACCATTTTGCCGTGTGCTAACGGCTCGTCAAGCGTCATGCGTCAAACGTCAAAACCAATGCCAAATGAACCCTGCGCTTTTATACGCATCACGCAGAGCGAGAATCCAATACGATGAACCATGCGACGCTCTTGATCTATAATCCGACCGCCGGGCCGTGGGATATGACGCGCGCGCTCAAGCGTCTGGCGACTTACCTGGGCCAGCGCGGATGGCCCACCGAGATCGTGGAAACCCACCAGGCCGGAGATGCCACGCGGTACGCGCGCCAGGCCGTCGCGGATGGCGTTCACGCCGTGCTGGTGGCTGGCGGCGATGGCACTATCAATGAAGTGGTCAATGGGCTGGCGGGCAGTCCGGTCACTCTGGGGTTGGTTCCGGTGGGGACGGGCAATATCCTGGCGCATCAGTTGCAGATGCCGGTATTGAACCTGGGCGCGGCCTTCTACATCAAGGATGTGGGGGACGCGCTGGTGCAGGGGCGCGTGCAGCGCGTGGATTTGGGTATCGCCAATGCGCGCTACTTCGCCTGTTGGGCCGGTCTGGGGCTGGATGCCGAGATCACCGTGCAGATGGAGCCGCGTCCGCGCTTCGCCAAGCGGTTACACGCGCTGCCGTACATCCTGGCGGCCTTCGTCGTCGCGGCGGAATTCCGGGGCGTGCGCTCAAGCATCGTCATCGGGGAGCACACCTTCCGCACGCGGGCGTTGATGGTACTCGCCAGCAACATCCGCCTGTACGCCTCGTTCTTCAACGTCGCGCCGCGCGCCTGTATGGATGACGGCCTGCTGGATATTTTCGTCTTCAAGGGGCTAGGCGTCAGCTACATCCTGCGGCATCTGATGAGCTTTTTCGGCGGACGCCACCTCCGCGATCCCAAAGTCCTCTACGCACTGGCGCGGACGCTGCGCGTCGAGACCTCGCCCGACGTGGCGTTGCACCTGGACGGCGACCCCTTTGGGACGACGCCCACCGCGATCTCGTTGGAACCGGGCTTCCTGCGCCTGTTGGTGCCACCGCAAGCCCCGGACAGTCTGTTTAGAAATCCGCCAGAGCACGAGTAAACGACACAAGCCTACACTTTTTGAAGCTATTTCGCCCGAAACCGTCCCCGAGACGGGGACTCAGAGCTATTTTGAACAAGCTGCACTTGCTCTGACAAGGAGGTGAGTATGGCCGGGGAAACCTATACCGTATCTGCCGGTCTCGATGGGTGGCAGGTTATGCAGCGCAAGCCCGGCGGCAAAACACAGGTCTGCACGGCGAAGAATCGCGCGGAAGCCGAGCGCATCGCGCTGGCGCTGAATGTGATGCCCACCGTCGAGCAGGCGGCGCGGGAATTGGTCGAAGGCAAGATGGGCGGGCCGGGTTCGGTATCGCTGGCCCGGTGGTATCGCCAACTCGATTCGCGGCGGAAGCAGCAGTTAGTCGTGGGCGAGAGCCTCTCGTGCCTGACGGGGATGGGCCGGCTGCTGATCACCATCATCGTGGGCGCGGCGTTTGTGATGGGCGTGATCGCGCTGCTGATGCGGTTGCTCGGATGAGCGCCGTCTCTGGGGGCGGTTTCCACAGCCTTGAGCAAGCTCAACGCCCCCATCTCCGGGGGCGTTGAGCTTGCTCATAGGGCAGCCTCAAGTCTACCGGGTTCAGCCATTTTCGTCGGCGTCATCATCAGCATCATCGAAGATGTCGCGCAGGCCACGCTCCCACATATCGCCTAGCGGGACGAAGGGACGCTCCTGGAAGCCCTGGTTTAGAGCATCCATGTACTCGTCCAGGTCGATGCCTTCGGCCAGTTCTTCGATTTCTGCCAACTCGTCGTCCATTGACTGGGTGAGATTCAAACTCTGGATTTCCAGTTCGCTCAGGTCAATGTCCATTCCGAACATGTGATTGAAGCGGCGCATCAGTTCGTACCAAGCGCGGAAATCGATCTCGATGCTGATTTGCGAGACCACCGGCGAAACCTGAGAGAAGTCGTAGGCGGGCACGAAGGCGTAGAAGACGAATAGCTCGATGTTGCGGGCCTCCGCCAGTGACGCCAAGTAGGAGCCGATGGTGACGCCCCCCTCGTAATCGGAGAAGCGCGCGGCGTAGCGGTAAAATTCCTGTTGCATCGCGGGTAGGCTGTAGACGCAGGAAACCTCGCGGGCCTTGTCGTAGGGCATCGCGCCGTAGACGCCGCCCACAATGCCTACGCGCTGCACGCCGAGAGCTTCCACCGCGTCGAAGAAGGCGGAGGCGTAGCGTTCGCCGTTGAGGTGCGGCTCCTCTCCCAAAAAGATGACCAGTCCCTTCCCGTTGTTCTCCGTATAGTAAAATTCGTTATCGTTGGTGGTCAACGCCTTGCGATGCCCTTCTTCCAACTGCACCTGGGGGCGGAAGAGGTGGTGCGTGCCGGGAATCTGGAAGAGGTAGAAGCCTTCGGGATGGATTTCGCCGATTTTCTCAGCTTCGGTTTTGTTGATGAGGTATCGCGGCAGACCCGATGAGATCAATCCGGCGTCGGCCCATTGACGCCATCCGGCGAGCATATAGATTTCGGATGCGGTGGGCTTTTTCCACAGTTTTACCAAGTTGTCCACAGAAACCCCTCCATTTTGCACGTTTTCCCACAAGTTATCCACAGCCTGGTAAAGCGCAGCATAAATAACTCCCCAGTTGAATTTGCTCCAAGGGGAACGTCAGTTCCCCGGTTCGCCGCGTAGTCGCGGATCTGACGATCCGCTCTGAGCAGGGCTAACTGGGGAGGGACTTCCGCCGCGCTGTACTAGTCGTCGAGCGATTAGCTATGCGTCTCTAACTGTCTCTATCATAACAGAAAATCCCATTTTGGATATACGCAGAAAGTCCCCTAAAAATCCGATTTTTTAGCAACTTGATACGAGATGTAGATTTTTCGTGTACGAATTTCATATAGGTAGCAGGTCGCGTGTGGAAAAATCGGATTTTTGGACATCGCCCCACGAAAAAGCCGGGCATCCGCGTGGATGCCCGGCTCAACTTGGCGTTACGGGGATCAAGGGACCGGTTCCGGCTGCAATGTCCGCACAGAGTCGCTGCTTCCGCGCACAAACCAGCGGTAGACCATATAAACCGAGACCCCATAAGCTACGATGGTGATAATGAAGACTGGATCGAAACCGTAGAGTTTCTGTATCGGGCCGCTGATGGCCGGACTGATGGCCCGCCCGGAACTCCAGATCATGCTATAGAGGCTGGCTGCGACACCCCGCGAGGATTCGTCGGCCTCTTCCATGACCATAGTGTTGTAGACCGGGCCGGAGAGGTTCATGAGCGCCATCCGCGCCAGGAAAGCGACTTGCGCCAAAAAGACGCTAGGGATAAAGCCTAACACGATCATAAAGGGGATCGAGAGACCTTGCGTGATCACGACCGTTTTAGGTTTGCCCCACCGCTCGGCCAAGACAGGGGCCAGCAATATCGCCGCGCCCATCCCCAGGGAGCCAAAGCCGAAGAGGTTGCCGATGACGTCATCGGGCAACTGGTAGCGGAAGCGGAAGAAGACGTTCATAAACGGGATGAGCATCCCGGCCCCCAGGGAGATAATCAGGGACGGCAGTAACAAGCGCGCCATCGGGCCACGACTTTCCCACAGGGTGCGGAAAGGGTCTAGGGGATTTTGGGCCAGGGTCTTTTCCTCCACCCGCAAACGCAGCAAGGGAATGAGCGCCACAAGATTGAGGAGCAGTGTGAGGCCCAGCGACCAGGCGTAAGCGGTGCTGGATGTGGGCCGCACGTCTAAGACGCCACTGAAAAAAAGCGGTAAGCTGCCGCCTACAAAATTTCCCAAGAAAGACGACATCGTCGCAATGCCGGAACTAAAGCTGAACAGGTGCGTGCGCTCCGATTCGGTGCTGTGTTCCATCAAAAAGGGGGCTGTAGCGACACCGAAAATACTATTGCCCACGCCACGCAAGGCACCGGTGAGTAACAACATGCCGCGTGTCGGCCAGAGTAACATCCCCCCTTGCGCCAGGGTCGAGATCAGGCTGCCCAGGACAAACGACTGCTTGCGTCCGATTAAATCGCTGATATAGCCGGCAAACAGTGCGACCACCAGAGCCATCAATGACGGCACGCTGATCAGCAATCCCAAAAAGTCCTCTTCGTAGCCCAAGCTGAGAATATAGAAGTTGAAGAACAGTTGGAAAACACCGCCACCAATGCCGAGCAGCATTGTAACCACTAAGTAGCGCTGCGCTTGACTTGAAAATTTCTGTACGTTAGCGATATAATCTCGTAAGGTCTTCATCCTTTAGTTGCCCTTGCTAACTATTAGCCTGGCTAATTATACAAGGTGAAGCACATTTGTCAATGTTACGCGGAAAATGTCTCGAGGTACCGTAAATTTATCCAGT
>SLSP01000022.1 GCA_007130345.1 Thermoflexales bacterium | reverse complement strand
TGTGAGTCCCCTGAAAAAAGTCCAAAAATCCGATTTTTCCACATGCGACCTACTACATATATGAAATTCGCACGCGGAAAATCTATATATAGTATCAAGGTTCTAAAAAATCGGATTTTTTAGGGTTCTTTCAGTAGAGTCATCCGTGTCCCAAACAGGGTGACTTTTGTGGTATTGCAAAAAATTAGTTTGGAGCGTACTCATTAGTGAGGTCAGGCTATGCGCACGGAACACGACATACTCAATTTAATTTTGGATACGGCCCGCGCCGACGACCGCATCCGCGCGGTGATGATGAACGGCTCGCGGGTCAATCCCGCCGCGCCGCGTGACGTTTTCCAGGACTTTGACGTGGTCTACTTTGTCACCGAGGTGGAGCCGTATCGCAACAACCTGGAATGGATTGCGCGCTTCGGAGAGTTGATGATCCTACAGATGCCGGAGGCGAAGGAGGATCCGCCGCCGCAGGGAGGCGGGCATTTCGTCTACCTGATGCAGTTCGCCGACGGCCACCGCATCGACTTAACGCTCTATCCCATCGACCGGCTCGACGCTCTTGAAGACGACAGCTTGAGCGTGCTGCTGCTCGATAAAGACGGCCTCTTTCCGCCGCTCGCGCCGCCGAGTGCGCGGGATTATCTCCCGCAACCGCCCACGGCCCAGGCGTTTGCCGACTGCTGCAACGAGTTCTGGTGGATCGCCCCTTCTGTCGCCAAGGGGCTGTGGCGCGCGGAGATCCTCTACGCCAAGCACTACATGGAGCATTACGCGCGCGCCCAACTGGAGAAGATGCTCGGCTGGTACGTGGGGGTGAAGACCGACTTCACTGGGGATCCCGGCAAGTGCGGCAAGTATCTCGACCGCTATCTGGAGCCGGCGTTGTGGGACGCGCTGCTGGCGACTTACTCGGAAGCGGGGTACGATGCCACCTGGGACGCGCTCTTCGCGGCCTGCGATCTCTTCCGGCGCGTGGCCCTGGTGGTGGCGGAGCACTGCGGCTTCGCGTATCCTCATGGCGATGACGCGCGGGTGAGCGCGCATCTGGCCCATGTCCGCGAGCTACCCAGGGACGCGGAGCGAATGTATTAGGGGATAGCGGCCCGCCCGCGAGCCGTAACGTCGCCGGGGTTACTCAATCTGCCACACGCGGAGATTGTCCATGCATACCATCACGTTCCCCTGGTGATATGCTGCGCCGCCGATGCCGATGCGCCCGGTGGGGAAGACGTCGGTCTCCACCTCGCCGACCAGGACGCTGTTGATGTAAATCGAGACTACGCCGCCCACGCGCTCCATGCTGAGGTAGTTCTGGCTATCGGGGACGATGTGCTTGGATTCAGTCCAGCCGATGAAGGCGTCTTGCCATTCGGCGTCTTGCAGCAGGAAGAGGGCGTAGACCTGTTCATAGGGTGCGACTTCGAACCAGAGGAGGTTATCCCCATCGGGGCCGAAGCCCAGGCCACAACTGGCCTCGCCTTCGGGGATGGCGCAGGCAATTTCGGCGACGAATTCTTCGGGGCGGAACGGCTCGTACCATTCCCAGGCCGTCAGGTTGGTGCTTTTGATGAGGATGCAGAATTCGCCATCGGTGGGCGGGATGTACTGGACGGTGTCGCTTTCGGGCGTGAGTCCCCAATTGTTGCGATTGTCGCTGAAGTCATCCTCAAAACGCAATACAGCACCGACAGGCAAGCCGGTTCTCCCGATGATTTCCCAGGTATACCCGACCGCCACATCCACCGCGTAAATTTCCTCAATGCCGATGCCATCAGCGTCCACCGCGCGGAGGTCGTAGATGCCCGGCGCGATGTCCGAGATGCGATACACCTCTCCCGGCGGGATAGTCGCGCCGGCCAGCCAGTCTTCGCCCCAGGTGGTGCTATCCGGCTCGGCGATGTACAGGCCCGTAATCTCGGCGTCGCTGCGATTGGTGATTTCCAACGCGATGATCGGGGAGAGGTGCCACGTTATCTCGCCCGCGATGGTCACGTTCCACAGCAGATCCAGCGAGTGCCCGGATTGGCTCTCGGCCTTGAGGTCATACACGCCGACGGGGATGTCGGTGATGGTGTGGCGCTCGCCGCTGGCGACGATGTCCGCGCCCAACCAATCGCTTCCCCAGTCATCAGCGTCACTAGGCGAGATGTAAATGTACCAGATCGCTTGCCCGGAGTTGTTGACGATGTCCACCGTCCCGACCTGGCTCTTGGGATCGTCCGGCAGCGGCGTGGGAGGCGGCGTGGGACTCGGCGTCGGCGTAGCCGGGAAATCCGACGGCACCCTTGTGGGCGGATCGCGTGGGGGTCTGGTACCGCCGCAGGCCAATAGCACGCCGATGCACAACATAATCAGCACAGTTATCCAGCCCTTGTGCTTCATTTTTTCCTCCTGGGTTAAAGGTTGACTCCCCTGAAAAAAGTCCAAAAATCCGATTCCAGAACGTCAAGTGTGCTTTGCGAGCCGTTGCGAGGTCGCTACCAGGCCCGCACCGAGCAGCACTTCGACGAAGTTCATCAGGATAAAGGCGCGCTCTCCGTGGAAGGCTGCGGCCACCACAAAAGTCAGCACAGAGACGGCGAAGAGCCAGGGCCATCCCACGCGCCGCCAGAGTATGCCGCCGACGATGATCATAATCACCGTCGCCAGCACCGTGCTGAGATGCGGCACCCGGCGCGTCCACGCGGCGGAGGCGTCGCGGTCTGGGGGGATGCGGAGCACGCCCGCCACCATCACCGGCGGATCCGCCAATATCAGCAACGCGGACGCCACCAGCCCCACCACTGCGAGCACCGTAGCCGCGATCCACACACCGCGCATCAATCGGGGGCGCGGCGTTGTGGCGGTGCGCTCCAGCAAGCCTAGCGCCACCACCGCGAAGTACGGCATAAACGTCCCGTGGAAGATATAGCGGAAGCGGCTCAAGACCACAAACAGGGCGGGGGCATTCGCCAGCACCCGCCCCAGCGCGAGGATGAGATTGTCGTAGGCCACTGACAGCAGGAGCAGACCCAGCACCAAGTCGATGAGATCGCGGGTGCGACGGTATTGCTGGAATATGACGGCGGCAATCACCACGTAAGCCGTCACGTACAACGGGAAAAGTATCGGGGCGAGTATGTGCATTGAAATCTCCGCGTAAGGATAATGAGAACTTGACGAGATGGGGGCACGTCCGAGCCTCGCGTGGTGCTACTGGCCTCCAGCAAGGTTGATCTTAGCTTACTATAAAGACGGGATTTTACAAGAATCGGCGCGGAAGATGGCGTAAAGCGTCAGGCATCAAGCCCCCCTCTACACCATGCCCCTTTGTCATTCCTTCCAAAGCGGATTATAATGCACCTACTATGGCAAACGAAGCGACACACCACCCCCTGGTCGCCATCAACGCGCATCTGCTCGCCGGAGAGGCCTCCTATCGCAGCGCGGGAATCGCCGTCTACATTCTCAACCTGCTCCGGCACCTGTCCGCTGACCGGGACGCGCTGGACTACCGCGTGCTGCTAGGTCAGCAAGGCCGCGTTCCCGATGATGTGACGCTGCCCGTTACACAATCGCGGATGACGACGCGCCATCCCGTGCTGCGTGTCCTGTGGGAACAGGCGCGCTTGCCGGGATTGTTGCAGCATCTGCGGGCTGATCTGCTGCACGCTACAGCTTTCGTGGGGCCGTGGCGCGCGCCTTGCCCGCAAGTCATCACCGTGCATGACCTGAGCTTCCTGCGCCACCCGGAATTCTTCCGCCAGGGCAATCGCCGCTACCTGGGGATGATGACGGGCATCGCCTGCCGGCGGGCGGCTGCCGTGATCGCCGTCTCGCAGTTCACCGCCTCCGAAGTCACCGCGCTGTTGGGCGTGCCCGCAGAACGTGTCCACGTCGTCTATCACGGCATTGATCCCCGCTACCGGCCTCTGCCGCAAGACGTCATCGCGCAGTTCCGGGCCGACAAGGGCCTGCCAGAACGCTTCATCCTGCATATGGGGACGCTGGAGCCGCGCAAGAATTTATTGCACTTGATCCGCGCCTTCGCTCGCCTGCGCGATCCCGAAAGCTATCTGGTGCTGGCCGGTGGATGCGGGTGGTTCTACGCGGCCCTCTTCGCCGAGGTGGAGCGGTTGGGCCTGGAAGATCGCGTCCTCTTCCCCGGATTCGTCCCCGCCGACGAGCAGATACTCTGGTATAATAGTGCCAGGGCCTTCGCCTACCCCTCACTGTATGAGGGATTTGGTCTGCCGGTATTGGAGGCGCTGGCATGTGGCGTGCCGACGGTGACTTCGGCGACCACGTCGCTGCCAGAGGTGGCCGGGAACGCGGCCTTGACGGTGCCGCCGGACGACGAAGACGCGCTGGTCGCGGCGTTACAGCGACTCTTGGATGACGCGGCCCTTCGGGAGACGTTGCGGCATAGCGGTCTCGCGCGCGCGGCACAGTTTACGTGGGAAGCGACAGCGGAGCAGACGGTGCAAATCTATCAACAGATGATAGCCTCCAGGCGCGCTCGGTAATGAAAACTCGCGGCACTATGGCACCCTGGGGGGTGATCCTGCTGGATGTGGTGGCGATCAACCTGTCGCTGGTGCTGGCTTATGTGATGCGTTACCGGCTCCAGTGGTTCGTCGAAGTCATCTTCGACGCGCCCCTCAGCGACTACGCCCCCTTCGCGCTCCTCTTCTCGATACTCATTCCGCTCATTCTCTGGTCAGAAAAGTCATATCACCAATGGCGCGAGCGCGTGTGGCTGGATCAAGTCTACCGCATCGTCAACGCGGTGGCGACGACCCTGGTGCTGGTGCTGGCACTGGCCTTTATCTTCCGCCCGCTGGTCTACTCGCGCCTCCTGCTCTTAGTCAGCGGCCTCGTGATGATTGTGGTGCTCTCGCTCAAACGGGCCGTAGGGCTGCTCATCGAATATCACCGGCGGCGGCGAGGCATCGGTATCAAGCGCATCGTGATCGTGGGGGCCGGCGAGGTGGGCCGCCGCGTGATGCGCACCCTCGTGGCGCGGCCCGATCTGGGCTACGAGGTTGTCGGCTATGTGGACGATAACCCTAGCAAGGGCGGAGGAGAGATTGGGCGGTTCAAGGGGCTGGGCGCCCTCGATAATCTCTCGGTCATCATCGATCAGGAAGATATCGACGAAGTGATCGTGACCCTGCCCTGGAACTACCACCGGCGTATCCTCAACGTGATGCGGGAGTGCGCGCGGAAGCAAGTCTCCACCCGGCTGGTTCCCGACCTCTTCCAGATGAGCCTGAGCCGGGTTGAGGTCAGCGACCTCGGCGGGGTGCCGTTGGTTGAGATCCGGGAGATTGCCTTCGACCGCAGCGCGCTGTTCTTCAAGCGGGCCATCGATTTTGTGGGGGTGTCGCTGGGCTTCTTGTTGGGGTGGCCCATCTTTCTCATTATCGCAGTGGCTATAAAATTGGATTCGCCTGGGCCGGTGCTCTTCAAGCAGGAACGGGTCGGGCAGAACGGCAAGCACTTCCAGATTTACAAGTTCCGATCAATGTACTCCGGAGCAGAGCGCGAGAAAGTGTACTTGAAGGAACAGAACGAGGCACAGGGCGCCCTCTTCAAAATCCGCGATGATCCCCGCAGGACGCGGGTGGGGCGCTTGTTGCGACAGACCAGCCTCGATGAGTTACCGCAGCTCTTCAACGTCTTTCGGGGCGAAATGAGCCTGGTCGGCCCGCGCCCCCAAGTCGTCGAAGAGGTGGCGCAATATCAGCCCTGGCATCAGGCGCGCTTGTTGGTGCCGCCGGGGATGACCGGTTTGTGGCAGGTGAGTGGGCGCAGCGAATTGACGTTTGACGAGATGGTATTACTGGACTTATACTATATTGAAAATTGGTCCCCGTGGCTGGATTTCAACATCTTGCTGCGGACTATCCCCAGAGTCCTCTTTGGCGAGGGGGCGTATTGAGCTTGGGGATACCTGTACTGTGTGGATAAGCGTCTGTAGGAGAGAAAACTAGATGTCGCAATGGGAATTGATACCGCAAGCGAGACAATCGCTCTTGGATTTTGCGCGCGCCCTGATACGAACGCCCAGTCTGCCCGGTGAGGAAGGCGCGGTAGCGCACCTGATTATGGAAGAAATGCGTCGTCTGGACTTTGATGACGTGTGGATGGATGAGGCCGGTAATGTCGTGGGGCGCGTCGGGCCGCCAGATGGGCCGGGTTTGATGTTCAATAGCCACATGGATACTGTGGACGTGGCCGAACCGGAAGCGTGGCAAATCCCGCCCTTTGGGGCTGAGATGCGGGACGGCCTCTTGTACGGGTTGGGGGCGTGTGATATGAAAGGGGGGCTGGCCGCTACGGTGTATGGCGTGGCGACCTTGGCCCGGCAGCGCGTGGCCTTGAAAGGGCCGATCTGGGTGGCGTGTGTGGGGCTGGAAGAACCATCCGAGGGCACCTGTACCCGCGTGCTCTTCGAGAAAGACGGCCTCAATCCAACGTGGGTAGTGGTGACGGAACCCTCCAATTTGCAGGTTGTGCGCGCGCAGCGCGGCCATGTCGAGATGACGTTGTCGGTGCGGGGACATTCCGCGCACTCCTCCGTGCCTGACCTGGGCCAGAACGCCATCTACGACGCCGCGCGGGTGATTTTCGGCCTTGAAATCCTGGCCGAGCAGTTGTTGGAAGACCCCTTCCTGGGGCCGGGCGTGCTGGCCGTTACCGACATCCGCTCGCACGCCGTCAGCCGGAATGCGGTGCCCGACCGTTGCGATATGATTATCGACCGCCGGCTCACCGTCGGCGAGACCGAGTCGATGGCTCTGCTGGAAGTGCAGCGCGTCATCGCCCGCGAAGGCGTGGAGGCTAAAGTCCGCGTGATCGAAGAAGAGGTGACGACGCACACGGGCCAGGTCTACAAAGTGCGCCGCGCCTCAATGCCCTGGGCGATGGAGGAACGCCATCCCCTGGTACGCGCGATGTGTGACGCGGCGCGGGACGTGGGCGTGCGCCCGCAACTCACGCGCTGGCACTTCGCCACTGAGGGCGCGTATACGGCGGGCGTGGCGCGGGTGCCTACGGTGGGCTTCGGCCCCGGAGACCCGGCTATCCCCCACACTTGCAATGAATATGTCGTGATCGATCAATTGTACACTGCCGCTCAGGCATACAGCGCGCTGGCCCTGCGATTGCTGGCGTGATTTTGGGAGGAAAAAGAGATATGACCCAGGAATTTACAGTAAGCTCGGAGATACGGGCCGCGTTAGATGCGGGACACCCCACAGTGGCCCTGGAAACTGCGCTGATCACACACGGATTTGCCTACCCCGCCAGTGTGAAGATCACGCTGCGGATGGCTCAAGCTATTCGGCGGGCCGGCGCGCTGCCCGCTGTGGTCGGCATTTGGCAAGGCCACCCGGTGGTGGGCTTGAGCGATCCTCAAATCGAGGCGTTAGCGCAAGATAACGCGGCGGGCAAGGTGAGCGTGCGCGATCTGCCCTTGATGTCCGTGCGTGGCAGTCACGGTGGCACCACCGTCGCGGCCACGTCGGTGCTGGCGCAGCGGGCGGGCCTGCGCGTCTTCGCCACTGGCGGCATCGGTGGCGTGCATCGCGGGCATCCCGAAGACGTTTCTGCTGATCTGCCGGTGCTGGCTTCAACGCCCATCATCGTCGTCTGCGCGGGGGCCAAGTCATTGCTAGATCTGCCACGCACGTTAGAGTATCTGGAAACCTGGGGCGTCCCGGTCGTGGGCTGGCAAACTGAGGAATTCCCCGCCTTCTACAGCCGCGCGTCAGGCTTGAAGGTGGATTTCCGGGCGCAGGAAGCCGCCCAGGTCGCGGCCATCTACGCGGCGCAGCGCGCGCAAAGCCTGCGCCAGGGCCTCCTGGTCACGGTGCCCGTCCCCGCTGCGGACGAGGTGCCCGCTGATGAGGTAGAACCGCTGATCGCGCAAGCCGTAGCCGAGGCCACCGCGCAAGGCGTCTCCGGCAAAGACCTGACGCCCTTTATCCTCGCGCGGATGGTCACGTTGAGCGCGTCGCGTACCCGGTTAGCCAACGAGAGCCTGCTGGTCAACAATGCCGTGGTGGCCGCCAAGATCGCGGTGGCCTTGAGTCAGGCGGCGCGTTAGCGCATTGTCCTGGATGTGGGGGATAGTTTTTGAGGGGCGAACCTGCGCCGTGATAGTTCAGTTTGACGAGCAAACGCTCGCGGAGGCGGTTTTAGCGAGCATTGAGCTGCTTAGACGCCCCCGGAAACGGGGGATTGGAGCATGCTTATAAGATTGATCTGTGAGTCCCCTGAAAAAAGTCCAAAAATCCGATTTTTCCACACGCAACCTACTACCTATATGAAATTCGCACGCGAAAAATCTATATCTAGTATCAAGTCTCTAAAAAATCGGATTTTTAGGGTTCTTTCAGTAGAGTCATCTGTTACCCCGCGCCTTTCTATAGTTATAGCACCAATGGAGTCTTATGTCCTGGTCAGAATTAGATGATTACCAACGGTTGATCCGCGAGCATCCCAAATTGCAAAATACCGCTGCACAGCAGAGCTTCGAGCGCTATATGGACAATATGTGGGAGAAACCCACGTCCTACGCCGAGATTATGCAGGCTTACCTGGAGTTCAGCACCTCGGATAAGCTGACGTTCCCCAAATTGAAGGCGCTGCGCACTGCTTCTCAGAGCGGCGGTGCGAAGAAGTCCCGGCGCCGGCGATCTCGCCGCTCCCGGCGGAAGCGCAAGTCCAGATCCAAGAACTAGCCGCGAACCGCTCGGTCAGTATGCACATCACGTTGGGGGCGCAAGGCATCGCTGTAGATGGCGAACCCGTGCTGGTACAGGCGGGCGCGTTGCATTACTTTCGCTTGCCGCATCCCGATCTGTGGGAGCCGGTGCTGCTGCGTATGCGGATGGCCGGCCTCAACGCCGTGACCGTCCCCTTGCCCTGGACATACCACAGCCCGGCTGCCGGGCTATACGACTTCACCGGCCCTCGCGACCTCCGCTGTCTCTTCGATAGCGTGGCCGAGGCGGGATTGTGGTTGATCCCGGAGGTGGGGCCGTGGATCGATGCCGGGCTGGACACCGGGGGCATTCCCCCATGGCTTGCGCGTCTCTCTGGAGCGTTGCCCGATTGTATCCACGACGAGGTGGCAGGGCCATCGTTCCCCTTCTTGCGCCAGGTGCGCGAGTGGTGGGCGCGCCTGTTCCCCTTCTTTCTCACCTCGCCCAATCTTCTGCTGCTGGCCCTCGACCCTGGCGCGTGTGGCGACGCGCCATTGCGCCGTTACGCGCGCCCCCTGGCGGCCCTGGCCCGCGAATTGGGCCTCTCTGTGCCATGCGTCGTCTCGTTGCCAGAGGCCGGGACGCGCCGCTGGTTCCCCGTTACAGAAGAAGCTGGCGTGGCGGAGCGCGATCTGGGCATTATCACGCTACCCGGCAACGCGCAGGCGCTCGCCACGATAGCCCACTCGCGGGCTAACGGCTACGTCCTCGCGCCGGGCCACGCCGGTCTCGATTGGGGCTACTGGGGCGGACGTTCGCCGGGGGAGATCGAAGCGCCGGTGGCTGAAGGCCCCGGTCTGGACGCGGCCTACTTCCGCGCCCGGCAGATGGCCTATGCTTTGGAGACCCTGGCCGACGTGGTCCTGGCCGAGCCGCCCGATCCCCGCGTCTATGCCTCGGATGCGGCTGCGCTCCTGGCGACG